>CAYTNI010000063.1:0-11590 GCA_964439115.1 uncultured Saprospiraceae bacterium | reverse complement strand
GCCGGATACGTTCGCCCAAACTGGGAAAAGTTCCCAACTCAATCCCCTGTTTGTAGCCGAGATGATGGGATTTCCTACCGATTGGACAATATTACCTTTTCAAAATGGCGAAATGAAAGTATAAAGGCTTACGGCAATGCGATTGTACCACAGGTTGTTTATCAAATTTTCAAAGCCATCAATGAATATCAAAGAACTCATTGACCCTAAAAATGCGGGTCACGAATTACAGGCGGCGGCGCTCGGCCTTTACGACTATCGCAGAAGGGAGCACACCCGATCCGGGCTTGAACTCATCCGGGTAATGAAGGTTGCTACCTCGGACGTCTCCACAAAGAATCGAGACGCCATCCGGGCGCTGATGGAGCTAAAGCCAATAGGGATGCCTAATAACGGCCTTGCTTATTACGAGCATAACTTTCAAGACTTGTGCCGGTATATCGGGTTTGTGGACGCCGTAAGAAAAGCGTTTGATTACTCGGGAATGGCACTGCCAAAGTTCAATGATAGTAAGTTGGCAAACAGTTACCACCAGTTTTTTGGCCAACACTATGAAATAACCTGCTCCGGGTTACACCCGGAAAACACAGCATACACGAAGAACTACATCGTGGTAACAGATTTGGCCGGCAACATTCAATCTGTAAACGGCCAGCCCTCGGATGGAACATGGTCGGAGTTTGAAGTAGAAAAACACATCACTAAAAAAGAATGGAAAAGAGTAAAGTAAGTTTAAGGCCCTACCAGGTCAACTGTGTTGACCAAATAAGGAGAGCGGTCAAGGACGGCAAAAGGAAAATCCTTGTCTGTATGCCTCCAGGAGCGGGGAAGGGTACCATCATCGGAAAGATAATGGCAGACACCGCGATAAATGGAGCCAGGGCATTGTTTGTGGTTCACCGCAAGGAGTTGGTGACACAAACAGCAGCCCGGACGTTGAAGCAGTTTGGATACAACAACATCGGCTTTTACCTGAGCGGGCAAAGCAAGTCGGAGCGGCCATGTATGTTCGGATCCATCCAGACAATCAACGCTCGCAAAATATCCAACAACTTCCGGGTGGTGATTATTGACGAAGCGCACCGGATACAGACAAAGAGTTATCAAAATCTTCTCCACTCGCTACATGAAAACACTATCCTGATAGGGTTCACGGCAACGCCATTCAGGACGGACAAGAAAACCTTTGAGAACGACTATGAAATTCTCATCCAGGCAACAACCTATCAAAGTCTGGCAGAGCAAAAATTCCTTGTACCGACAAGAGTAGTAGCTCCTGCAATAGCGCCAAACCTAAAGGGCGTCCATGTTCGCCCGGGCCCGGATGGAAAAGAATTTGACACCCAAGAAATGTTTGAGCGATTTGATAACGAAAGGGTGTATTCAGGAATAGTGGAATCTTACCTCAAATGGGGCGATAAGAGGCGAGCAATCGTATTTTGTGTGAATAGTATCGCCCATTGCGAGAAAGTCGCTCAGGCGTTCCAGAAACGCGGCGTGGACGCAAGAGCGATACATTCAAAGAGCGGAGATAGGGACAGGCTGTATAAAGACTTCGACGAAGGCAAATATCCGGTATTGGTGAACGTCAATCTTTTTACCGAAGGCATCAGTATAGATGACGTGGACTGCATTATTTACGCGTGCGGTACTGCAAGTATGACAAAGTATATCCAAAGCGCCACAAGGGCATCCAGGCCGGTATGGAATGCGGATTACAGCGACTGGCTCAAAGAAAACGGAGAGTATGTGAAAACGCACGCGTTGATAATAGACCTTGGCGGGAACACTGACAGGTTTGGGTATGTGGATGATTACGACCTGGTGCCGTTTGACCTTACCGGGGAGCCTAAAAGGAAAGGCCAGGCTCCGACAAAGACGTGTCCGCAGTGTAGGGCTATTGTTCGAGCTCAGGCAAAACTTTGCGACGTATGCGAATATGCTTTTCCATGGAAGCCACCCAAGGACCGGGTGTTTGTAGATGAAATTGATTGGGAAATCAGAGACAGGTTTATTTCATTAGTCAATGCTTATGAAAAGAAAAGTCTTTCCGATATTCGCAGTTCATTGGTGAAGCGCAAGGACGCAGCTCCAGAGTTGCTTCCTATTATTCAGCTCGCAAAAGGATACAAGCCGGACTGGGTGTTGCACTTTGCGCATCAGATAAACGAACAGCGGGGCAACCTTGACTATATGCCGTTTGATCCGTACATTGAGGGAACGCTAAACATAGCCCCGGAGGCGAGGTCAGAGGCGTGGGGTACATCCGGGTTCCCTGGATTTTTTATCGAGAAGTTGAAGTCTGCAAACCTGTATAAGTTTTACGTCACCTTGAAAAAGAAACGGGCGGAGGACACGGACAAACCTGTATCATCAATCGTAAAAACTTTTTAATATGAATAACATTGACTGGACACTTGCGCCGGCGTGGGCAAAGTGGGCATCTCGGCGCCAAGGCGGGTACATTAGATGGCACGAAAACAAGCCATTGGAGCATGAACAGTATTTTTGGGATGAAAACGGCAGAAACCTGGATGATCAAAACCAATTATTCCCAATGTTACAAAAGCGGATAGAGATTAAGCCTTCGTACTACTTTAAAGGGGAGTACGAAGTGCTGCATATCATTGAATCCTACAAAATTGGGTTCACTATTGGGAATGTGATTAAGTACCTCGCAAGGTGTGAATACAAGGAGCAGAAAGAGACAGACCTCCGCAAAGCTATTGAATACACCGACAGGCACCTCGACAAGTACGGCAACATTGACGTCATTATACCAAAGGAGGTAGTGGAAGATATTATAGAGGGCTGGGGCATTGCGGGAAACATCGCCAAGGCATTTAGGGCTATATCCAGAGGCGACCTAAGAGATGCAATACACTATATGGAAACGGAGCTTTATTTTTCAAACGAACAGCCATGATAATAGCCATTGACTTTGACGGCACCTGTGTTTCGCACGATTTCCCCAACGTGGGCAAAGACATAGGTGCCGTCCCGGTGCTGAAAGAGCTTGTCAAAAAGGGGCATAAGTTGATACTTTACACGATGCGAAGTGATATTGCAAACCCTCAGCCGGAAGAGCCTGAAATCAATCCAGCCGGGGGCAGGTATCTGACAACAGCAATACAGTGGTTCAAAGACCATGACATTCCGCTGTATGGGATACAATCCAACCCGACGCAGCGCAAGTGGACGCAAAGCCCAAAGCCATACGCTCATCTTTACATAGACGACGCGGCGCTCGGTTGTCCACTGAAACTCGACAAAGCAATTTCCTACAAACCGTTTGTTGACTGGAAGGAGGTGAGAAGGTTATTAATAGAGAGAGAAATACTATGAAACACCACGATGTTTACGATGGGTTTTTCGAGATAGACACGCACAATCCAAGGGTGTGCGAACTTACCGGTATTCCTTCCAGGGATATACACCACATAGATGCGAGGGGGATGGGTGGCAGAGCTTCGATGGACACGGTGGAAAACCTTATGTGTTTGACAAGAGAGCTACATGAATACTTTGGAGACAAAAAGGAGTGGAAGGAAGACTTAAAACAGGCGCACGAATGGTTTATTGTCAACCGGGCACCGTTCGTTCTGTCAAATTCAAAAGCCCGGTTGAGCCAAGAAGTATGGAAGTTACATTCAAAAACGCGAAACAACTCGATAGATTACCCTGGAGAAGGGCGTTCAGATATGTGATGGAAGCAGACTACGAAGGATCGCTTTTAATGCCGACAGACATAATTGATACAGATATGGGTGTGATGGTGGTACAGATAGTGCAATTTCCTAAAAAGGTAGTCCTGAGCAGTGTGCAACCAACACGAACAGATAACGAGCTTATTGCAGGAACATTAGTTGCCAGAGATGCTACATTTATTGTAAAGTATAATTAAAAAGCGTACATTTGTGTATGAAAAAGTACGAGACAGAAGTTGACCTTGCCTGGGATGGAAGAATATCCCTGGTAACAAAGTGGTGGAGCACTCAAAAGCTCAAAGAGATATTCAGAACAGGAATGAAGAATGACCGGGCGCCGGTACGGCTAAAGGTCATCTTCATGGGACAGCCGGGGCCGCCCAAGACAAAACGGCAACTCGGGTATCTTTACGGGCACCTTGCTCCAGTAGCGCACGATTACTTAAAAAGGATGGGTTGGTTGACCTTATCCAAGGAGAAAGCGGTGGAGGAGTTTGCAAAGATGTTAGGGTTTGTGGATGCGATACACAACGAGTTTACCGGAGAGGTGATATACCAAATAAAAAGTGTTGGAGATTCCGAGTTGGAGGAGCTCCAGGAGTTTATTGAAGCATTTTATTTCAAACTGGTGGAGCTTGACTGCGAGGTCATGCACCCCGAACAATATCTCAAGCCATGAAAGTACCAAAAAACAGAACAACGCGGCCTATACTCGATCCGCAAAGTCAATTCGAGTTAAAAAGTATGCCAGGAACCACCGGGCTATTCGTTTGCATCCAGCTTTACACCGGGCTGAGGATGATGGAAATTTGCCGGTTGAAATGGCGCGACCTTATTGATGAAAACTACGAGGTGCACAACCTGGTGAGGTTCTATGTAAGCAAGCAGTCAAAAAAGGGGCGCAAGTATGGCTTTTATAGGGAGATGCCGTTGCACGACGACCTGAAAGTTGTTATTGCGGAGCAATACGAGCGCACGAAGCCGGCCTTGGATGATTACATTTTCAAGTCGGAGGCCAACAGAAAAAGCCATGGCCATATTACCCGGCAGGGAATGTGTTCCAGGATAAAGAAAGTACTAACAGGTAAGTCAGGAGTAGAATACCCGGCATCGCACGCGCTGCGCAAGACCTTTGCCTATTCGTTGTATATGGCAAACGGTAAAGATATTGCCATTGTCCGGCAGGCCCTTGGACACCGCTCAGATGAAGTCACCATGCGATATTTAAAGATAGGCACCGGAGATATGGTGTCCATGTATCAAAACATAAAGTATGGTTATTGATATTCCATATAGCGCACCCTCGCCCAATGTGAAAATGCACTGGTCGAGGGTGCACAATATCCGACAAAGCATTAAGTGGATGGTCCGGCAGAACAGCAAGCCCCGGATGATGCAAAAGGCCAGGATAACCTACACCCGATATGGCAGGATGATGGATCAAGACAATTTAGCCGCCAGCGCAAAGCCTTTTATAGATGCTTTAAAGGGATGGGTTATTCCAGACGACAACCCAGAAGTCGTTGAGTTGATATTCCGGCAGGAAAAAGGGAAAAACAGAACGGTAATAGAAATTGAAGAAATTTGCTGACAGATTTTCCGAGTTGGAGATTCACTGCGACAGGATAAGACTTGTCAAGGATGACCCACAAGGGGTTACGGTGATAATTACTGTTCCCAGAAAATTACTTTTTTTCAACGATGCGGGGGAGGTAGCGGGGCAGAACCACAACAACTGGTTTGAGGTAGCGGTAAACAGTTTTGGCGTTGTCAGTAGCAGGACGGACAAACTAATTGCGGCGCACGATTTGCGGCGCACGATTTTTATACACATCCTCACCGAAGAGGAGTTCAAAAATTTTCGCTATGACTTATGATTGCGGTTTTTCTATCGCGGCTGCCGGCGTTTATGCTTTTTTTGGAATCGTAGTCGGCGCCTTAACCTCCGCTTATTTTGATTTTCTAAAAAAGCGCCATCCAAATTTTTTGGGATTTTTGGCCGGTCTGATATGGCCTGTTTTTTTGGCGTATCTGATGTTAAAAAAGTAAGGGCGCCCTGGTGAGCGCCCTAAATTTTAGTCTTTGCGAGCAGGTAGAGGGATAATTACCCGCTGATTTTCCGGCGAATACCGAATCGGCACAACTTTAGGCGCTTTCCAGGTAGTGTCTGGAGCGGGAAATTTGACAGACTCCAGACAAAAGCATTTAGCAAAAAGAGAATCTCCAGTAATCGGAGAAATACCCACAAATGGCCCTGTTTGGCCATAAAGAGCGCCGCCAAAAAGCAGCGCGACAAATACCAGCTTTTTCATAAAACAATTTTTAGTTAGTGCCGGCCCTGGATTCGAACCAGGGCACAAACCGTTCCGGCAACCAGTTAGGCCCAAAGGACAGGGACAAACCAAGCTCCGTTATCATCTGGAGCCGCTTTTGTAAATACAGCGGCGGAGCCCGGATGACCATCCAGAAAGGCATTAACAGCGCTGATAAGGTCTTCGCGTGCAGAAACATTTTCTACTATTAATACCTTGTCACGGTCCCACCAGGCAACGTCCGGTAGTGGTTCAGCGTAAAAATAACCGCCATCGTATTCCAAGCGGTTTTCACCGGGATTCATTATAGCGTTGCCGTCTTGATCCTTCACTGTTCCGCCATCCTGGAAACAAGGGCGCCGGGATGAAAAAAAATCTAACACCGCTTCGCGTTCTGAGGTAGCGTTAATTTCTACCCTACCTAAAAAATATTTGAACGTCCGGTTATGTCCAGTGTACTTAATTAGATACGTTTTCATAAGATTGATTTTTAGTTAGTGCCGGCCGGGGATTCGAACCCCGGCGGAAACCGTTCCGGCTACCTTTTTAGAACTTGAATAAAACAGTAAATTGGAATAGCGTAAAATACAAGTAGTAGGAGCAAATACAAGGCTTTTTTAAACCTACGCATAGCTCCTATATTGTGGTTCTCCAATCCATTTCTTCGCCGCTTTGCGTTTTCCGATAGGGCACCAGCCATCCGGACGGACCGGAGCCAAAAAAGAATCCCCGCACTCTTCCGAGGAAGGGACAACGTAATCCGGTGCGAAGAAATTCGCGTACCACAGCTTTAAATTTTCCGTACTGATACATGGTAAAACAATTTTTAGTTAGTGCCGGCCCTGGATTCGAACCAGGGAAAAACCATTCCGGCAATACCAGGGCACCAGCGGCGCCCGGTTGATTAAATAACAAACCCGCTTTTATCATACTTCGCCCGCCCCTTAGCAGAAAGCCCGATAACCTTATTCCGATGAAGGAAAATTAAGTCATGTTTATCCCCATCCACAACGGGAAAGCCCAAATATTGAGCGGGTTTTTCCCGGAAGACAGCGGCCACGGAAAACCCCAAAGAAAGCAACAATGACGCATTAACTTTGCTTTCCTCCAGTTCGGAAATGGAATAAACGAGACAGTAATTAGCCGGCAGCGTCTTAAAAAAACGCTGTTCATCTTTGGTATAGTCGTAAAACTGAATAGTTGGGAATATTTCAAAGATTGTTTTGCCGTCTATCTTTATGTTTTCATAAGGCAGATCTGATGTTCCATTTAGCCGAATAGCCAAATTACCATACTGGACCGACAGCAAATTAATTTCCGCGACCAAGTGCTGCAGGAAAATTTCACGTTCCCGCAAAAAATATTCCGTTCTATTTTGGCGTGCATTCTGCACGGTTAAAAATTTACCACGGCCGGCATAGTGAAGACAGGCGGCAGAACACCCAGGCGTAGCTTTTGGGCATACGTTTTTCCCCAGGCTATTCAGCTTGTACGGAGACATAGACAAAATGAATGTTTTAAATCCGAACGCTTCGCCCTTGGCTGTTTTCGAGTTGTTATCCGATAGCAGTGTTTTAGGTCTTACATACATGGCCCGGTCTTTTTAGCGTTGCATAAGTAGCGAAACGGGTTACTTTTGGGCAGGCCCCAAAGTTTTTTATTTACGTCTTCCACCACAATTTTAGACCGTCTCCAATAGACAACTTTTGCCGGAGTACCATCAGGCAGCGCAACCCATTCACCAGGCTTCAATTCGGAATCAAAATACCCAGGGACAAAATTACTGGTAATAAAAAACCGTTCCCGATGGCCTTCTACTATTGTGTGCTCAATAGCATTTTCACGAAGGAAAACCAAAAAATTAACCGCGTCCTGGTCTTCCTCCAGATACACGTTTTTGAGGTCATGCCCAGAACAGGACGATATATTTTCTATGGGGTACCCAATTTTTCTAATTAGTTTTTTAGGTACCACTAAATAACCGTGTGACGGAGTCCCGAAAAAAGTTAGTTTCATGTTTAAAGGTTTTTTTTGGGCCCGGCAGTTAGCCGGGCCCGGTTGATTAAATAAGTTTGAGCGCCCATTGTATGCCCTCAGAATCAGCGCCGCAACGCAAGGCAGCAACAGCGGCAAGTACTGCAAAATTTTCGCCATATTGGCTTTTGATTGGAGATAACAGCGCCATATATCGGCCGTAGTGACCTTTGGTTGTTTTCGGTGAGCGCTCAATTTTTTGACCTTCCGGCAGTAGTACCTCTTCCAAGGCAATAACCGCTTTTTGTTGCGCTACGTTAAGTTCTTCAAAAATCATGTTTAAAGGTTTTTTTTTGGGCCCGGCAGTTAGCCGGGCCCGGTTGATTAATAATTGTAGCCCCTGTCAATATCCTGTTTCCAGGCGTAGAACTCTTGAGCCTGTTTTGAATCGAGACAGTACACTGTACGGTCATAGGGGTAATAGATGCAGCTTTCCCCCTTATTGATTTTTTTGCCCGTCTCTTTACAAACTGACGGGAATTTTGCGGAGATAACCCGCGGATCGTTTTTGTACATTTGAAACTATTTATTGGTGAAACAATTGGTGAAACAATACGCAAATTTACTATAATAGTCCGGAATCCGCAAAAGAAAAGTAATTATTTTTTTCTGCAACAATAATGTGATCCAAAAGAACCATATCTAAACTCTTTGCGCCGGCGCCAATCTTTTTGGTCAATTCAATATCCGGCTGAGACGGCTTTAAAGCGCCGGATGGATGATTGTGCGACAGAATAAGAGCTGAAGCGCCCAGCTCCAAAGCATATTTGAAAATTACTTTTGCGTCCGCGACCGTGGCAGATGTTCCACCGACGGAAATTTCTCGCACACCTAAAACAACGTTTGACCGGCTTAAATACAGGCAATAAAATTTTTCTACCTTGCTACCATCCATAAACGGAAGCAAAATAGTATAAGAATCCTGTGAAGAACTTACTTTGCGCTTCTCAAAACGAATGTAGTGTCGCCGGGAAAGTTCCAAACATGCGTTGAAAATTGTTCGTTCCCGAGGAGAAAAATTTTCGGTAGTAGCTCCGGACAAAACAACCGGAGTTTTTATACCGACTGCTTGCAGCAGTTCGGAATCCGATAAGGCAGCCACACCGTACATGTTGGCTTTTTCGCGTACTTTCATAAAACAAATTTTAAGGTTAAACAATTGGCGCCGGCCCTGGATTCGAACCAGGGAAAAACCGTTCCGGCAAAAACAATTAATAACGCCCGGTTGAATAATAAATATTCAACCCGAAACCTAAAACGCCCCTGGAAGTATAGAAGGAAGACAGGGCAAATATAGATCCCCAGGAAGGTGAGTAACACCCGCCATCATATTTGCGAGCGCTGAAAATAATTTCCGCGCTCGCTTTTGCTTCGTTAAATGTGGAGCTCCACCCGTACACGTTTTGATAACCAATACCAAAACGAACAGGCCAAAAAGTAGTTTTAACCTCCGCCGCAAACACGTTGCCGGCAGAAATGGAAAGCGACGCGGGCCCGAGATAGGCGCCGATATTTGCCGTAATTTGTGAAACTGGATCTTTGATTTTTACAGGATACGGAAGCGGGAAAGGCACTACTAATGCAGCACCGGCGCCGGCAGTTAGTGTAAAATTCCATGTATCCACAACGGGAAATTTGTAAGATAACCCCATATCAAACGAGCGGGAAGAACCGGCAGCAAACATGGAAACATCCATGAAATTTTGCGCTGCCAATGGTGCAGCAAACAGGGACAGCGAGAAAATTAATGTTTTCATAATTGGTTTTTTTTTTGGGCCCGGCAGTTAGCCGGGCCCGGTTGAATTAAACGGACTGATAAAAAACAGGATATTTACCCGTTTCTTTATTTGAACAGTTACACCAGGAAAAAGCGTTAACGTATTCTTCAAAATTGTGATCCGGCTTAATTTCCTGAGCAGGCGACCAAACGCCAAGCGGATGATAATTTGAAGACTGAATAAAAACGGATACCCCAGAAGCATGAAGATTTTTTGCTGTTTTGCGGTTTACTTGCTTTAGTGTAATTTGTTGACCATAAAACAGGCCTGTAAATACCATATTACGCATAGTTGATTTTTTTTTGGGCCCGGCAGTTAGCCGGGCCCGGTTGAATTATTTTTCTACTTGCAGCGAGCAGAATAGATAAGATAGCGGATAAAATTTGCCTTCCGGTTCCGTTTCTGTCTTTGTCTCCGTCTCTTCCTTGCCTTTGGTCTTAATCGGAGATCCCCAGACAACAAAGGATTTTTCACCTTTGCAAACTTTAAATCCTTTGTCCTTCCAACCTTTGAAGGTGTTAAACTCCACACCTTCACCGGTAGCGAGCTCGATTTTTTCCCGATAAAAATTTATTAGGCCTTCGTTGACGGAATCCAAAACATCCATCTTAACGAGCATCTTAAACGTGGCAGATAGGCCGCTTAGTTGTTGCCGGTCCAACTTACTTATTTCAGCAAGTTCCGGGAATTTTTCTAAAAGTGTCATAACAACAAATTTTAAGGTTAAACAATTGGCGCCGGTCCTGGATTCGAACCAGGATACAACCATTCCGGCAGGGCACCAGCGGCGCCCGGTTGAATTAAAAAGAGTGATAAAGAAACCGAGCTCCAGTACATTTTTCAAGAACAAAAGCAAATAGACTGAAAGCACTATAAACTGGTGAAGTATTTATGCCTTTTTTCGGGAACTGTCCGAAGGCATACTTGCAAAGTTCTGGATTTTTGGCGCCAAAAAGCGGCCAAAGATCCCCAGGAAAAAACCTTTGAATTTGGCCGTTTATATCCACATAAATTAAACTAAATACGTTTTTTGTTTCGGTTTTAGCTAAAACACTTCTACCAGACTGGAGCGCCATACCTATGTGAAAAATTTGACGTGCAATATTTTGGTAGTGGTCATCGCTGACCGCAAGCAAAACATCTTTTTGTCTGTGGTTTTTTGCAAGCGAACGTAGCGTTTGCTCAATTGTGTAAGGATCCATTTGTTTGTGTTTAAAGGTTAAAAAATAGGGCACCCAGGACGGGCGCCCGGTTGAATTAAATACAGTCTATTTGAGCATATACACCAGTGAGATTTTTAAGTGTTTGAAACAAATGGTCTGTTGCGTCTAAGACCCGCGACATTCCAAAAGCTCGCGACGTACAAATGTAGGCAGGTATTGGGAATCTCGTTTGGTATTCATATCCAAAAAGAGGGTACAAACTAAATGGTAGAAACCGACATGGTTCCCCATTAGTAATAGTGTAAACACTAAAATAGTGTTTCGAGCTGCTCCACTTTTCAGTAACAGCGAAAACACCTTTGCGCTGTTCTAAATTGTTTGCCATTTGGCAAAGTTGATCCGCGACACGGGAAAAATTAAAATCCGTCGCTTCTCGCAGGGCTTTTTTGTCCTTCGCAGACGTGTAGCAGCTTTCAATTTTGGCCGCGGCCAATTTACGCAATTTCAGTTCTATTGTTGAAACTGTAAATTTTTGGTTTTCTGTTGCAACGTACATTTTGTATTGTTTAAAGGTTAAAAAATAGGGCACCCAGGAC
>CAYTNI010000062.1:10054-11754 GCA_964439115.1 uncultured Saprospiraceae bacterium | reverse complement strand
CATAACCATCCCCTATGGCAAATATTTATACCCCATCCCGGAGGGATGACAGGTTTTTAGCAATCATTGGGAAGCGCTGGGACCCCGGAGGGGTCGTACATTGAATTGGGTAACCTATGTAATAAACATTCCACCTCTTCCGGGCGCAGCTTTTATGCGGTATAACTGGGCAAAACCCCGGAGGGACAAACCCAATTGTTGTATTTAAAAACTAATACTATTTTGAAATACACTTATGGATAAGTAATCAACCTGTTTCAGCCCCCGATAAAATAAGACAGCGATTACGAAAAAAAAATCGTAATTATGTCCATGCAAACGACAGAAAAAGGAAACAAGAAGTTCAGCAAGGAAGAAAAGCTGAAGATTTTGGAAGAGGCCAAGAGCCAGGGCGTCCTCGTTACGCTTTCGAAATACGGCTTGTCGCCGGGAACATTTTACTATTGGCGCAGGAAGCTTACGGTTTATGGAGAGGACGGCTTATCGCATCAATCCGTCAAAAATCAGGAGGAAATTGCCAGGAAACTTGAAAAAGAGAATGAAGAACTCAGAAAACTACTTGAACAGAAAACCATAGAGTCTCGCATGATGGATGAGTTGTTGAAAAAAATGTACCCAGAGTTGAATAAAAAACGCTGATGTACAAGTACAGGGTTCCTGGCTATTCAGGTACATAATATCCTTCCAGCACTAAAGGAAAAATGGCCCTTGAATGAAAGCTCTACTGCTCAAATAATCGTGAATGGAGAAATAAGACCAGATAGTAAGACAAGGCGAAAGATACTCACTTTCAACGCTCGTCAAAAAAAACAAGCTTTATTTTGCCCATACTTAAGGGACAAAAAAAATCGCCCCGGAATAAATTCCGAGGCGATTTTAAGAGCTTATTAACCTTATCTTTTTATAACCTTTTCTACCGCACTACCGGAATCGGTATGTAGGCGGAGGGAGTAAACCCCTTGTGGTAAATCCACCAGACTAAACGGCCAGAGTTGAGCACCGGCACCGGCATCCATAGACTGTTGCTTTAACAGGCGGCCATCTGTACTGAAGAGCTGGATGGTCACCCTGCCCGAGTGCTCGAGTTCGGCAGCGATATTGATAAAATCACCGGATGGGTTTGGATACACCACCATACGAGTGGCGGTGGAATTAAGATCCTCTGAGGAGGTAGAGATACCCGGTTCTACAATGGTACCCCGGCTCGGTGCGAAGGCACAGGCCTGATCGCCCTGGCCGGAAGTGATACATGCCTCCGTATGGTAATTAAACATATCCATGATTTCGAAATCATCCACAAACCAACCTAGTCCGGTTTCCGGGTCAGTAGCCTCCTGGGCATCTGTAGCGAAGCGGAAGCGCACCAGAATTTCCTGACCGATGTATGGCGACAGGTCAAAGTAGGTATCTACGAATCCATTGCTGTTGCCCCAGAATGCCTGCACATCAGGAATGGCAAATGCGGAGTAATAGATACGACCGCGATAGCCATTTTTAAATACATACTGTTCAGGTCTCTCCCAGGAGCTGCCGCCATCGGCGGAGATTTGAAGGATGCCCCCGTCAATTCCTGACTCGGTTACATATTGGTGGTTGAAGCGAAGCACGGGCTGAGTGCCGGTTACGGAAATAGGCTCAAGCCATTGGAGGATCTGATCATTCTCAGCATCTGTGCTTGGTGCATGCCATGCGAGGTTTCC
>CAYTNI010000062.1:0-10021 GCA_964439115.1 uncultured Saprospiraceae bacterium | reverse complement strand
GGTCAGAAATTTCCCAGATAGCGATACCTTCCAAAGCTTCAAAGCCCCAGTTAAAGTCGCCATCTTCCATACCGTCATACAATTGACGAATGGATTTCAGGTTGGGAGAGGTGCTTAGGCGATAAGAGATTTCTTGAACTTCGCTAAAGGCCATATCACCCACAGGGAAGGTAATGACATCTCCGGAAAGATTAAAGTTGCTGGCACCGGTTACGGAACCGGGTACGAGCGTAGCGCCATTAGGAATGACATCACTGACGTTAACATTCGTCGCAGCGGTGGTTTTATGGTTGGTAGCGGTAAGCGTTACCGTAATTTCCTCACCGGCTTCAATGAGAGGAGTTACGGCCTTGGCAATTTTGAGTTCAGCGATACATTCCGGCTTGACATCGAATGCCTGGAAGCCGTCGTTGCGGTCAAAATTATCGCCCTGGCTGGCGCTGTAGCCCAGGCCGCGACGTGCGAACACGTCCCAGATCAGGCACTCGTGAGCGCCATCGTAGTTGAGAATATCTGCTGCCAGGATGCCATCCCTGCCGTCAATAAATCCAGGAAGGCAGTTTTGAAGTTTCATGCCATCCATCACCAGGCGGGTGGCGATGTTATTGCCGCCGTTGCCATTGATAAGATCCTCATCCCATCCATATTCGTCCACCAGGCGCCAGTATAAATCCCAGACCATACCTACCCAAATCTCGCCGAGGGGGTGCGGAGCGGTGGTACCGATGATATCGTCATAGGTTTGGCGGTTGATAGAGGGGTCTGCCGAATAGGGCAAGCGACGAATTCCGCTACCGTTGGGGGCACTGCGTACGGCAAAATTTCCGATACCGCGTCCCTGGTTGCCGGAGTCTCCCGGTTTTGCAGTCATCATGAGTGTAAAGAAGTCACTCCAGCCCTCTCCCATTTGTTCGCCGTTGAATAGGCAATCGGCCTGGGAGGGCCCACCGGTAAGGCGGTTAGAGATACCGTGTCCGTATTCGTGTGCGATAATACCGTTGTCAAAGCCGCCATCTACGCGAGCCGGACCGGTGGAGGTCGGTTGTTGGAGTTTCACCACTACCTCCTGTCCGTTGTCCAGCACCTGGCGGATAAGCTGGCAAGCGCTATTTTTGAGCATCACGGAAGGGATGTTTACGGTAGGTACGGAAGCTACATCCCCCATGCCGATTAAGCTTTCCTCGAAATTACAGATGATGACGGCTATAGCCCCGGCGAGTTGTGCATTGCGGACTTTTTGTTTGAAAAAGCACTCTCCGCGGCGAACCATGGCAATTTTACCTGATACCTCGGCGCCGTTCACGATAGACTGGCAGGCGAGTTCAGGCTGGGAGCTTCCGTCCACTGCCCGTACTACAGAGCCGATGATAGGGGTCTCCGTAATTGCAGGCCCGAAGGAGGCCGTTCCTGCCTCAAATCCTTGGGCAATACTTTCTGGCTCTAGCACAGTGAGCAATTCACTTCTGCCCTGGTCCCACAGAAACATCTGCATGCGCGGCGCCTGACCATCCGGAGGCGTAGCAAAATTGGCGTTGTTGGTACCGCCGCCATCCTGAGCTTCAGAACGCACGGGATCATTGCCCAAGCCGCCACGATTGTAGTTATTTTCCTGGAAGTTACCGGCTTCCTCCGTGAAACCATAATGATATTGAATATCGTGCATCATATTGGTCATGTAAAACAGATTGACCACAGATGCTTCCCGCATGGCTTCAGGTTCGAGCGCTTCGTTGTATGGGAAGTTAAACACCAGCATATCGCCACCATCAGGCTCGTCATTGGAGGATTGGTTGGCGTTAGCCAAATCGAGATAAGCTCTGGCGTTGTTGCCGCGAGTGATGGTAAACTCTGGGCCTTGTTGACCGTTGATATCATGCCATCCGAATGGGGAAGCTGTAGGATCGGCCGGATTAACAACCACTTGCTGTGTGCCATGGATTGGGCTTTCAGCGGGAAGTGGGAAGACGTTATAACTGGCACCATCAACCAGGGCGGGGCCCGCGAGATAATTGCGTGCTGATTGCACGGCGTGATCTGTACAGGCAGCACTGTGAGTGTGTGCTTTATGATGGAAACTGCAGTACTGTGTCCAGTTATTTTTTTCCAGGACGGCACCGGTAAGGGCGTCCACGCGAATGCTCCACCAGTCAGGGGAGTCAATTTGGTCCAGGGTTACGTGCCAGGCCAGGTTCAGCGCTCCGGTTTTGCGGTTTTGTTGATAGACGAGTTTTGCGGTGATGTCCGACTTGGCCATATTTCCGCCTTCGTAAACAAAGGTGTGCTGATCAGGCCGTTGCAGTACCCGCAGCGCTCCCGGGGAAAATGCGCCAACTTCACGGGCGGCATGGTCAATAGCCTGGCGGCTGGTCAGCAGGGGCTCGGTAGCGTTAGCGCGTGCTGTGAGTCCGGATAAAAACCGATGCGTAGCATACCCAACCGTTCCATCAGGCTTAACATGGACGCCGCAGATGGCAGTATGTATTTCAATACCTGCATGGCGCTGGATGAAATACACATGGGTTATCCCATTATGAGGAGACTGATAGTGGTCACTAACCGTCATTCCTTCCACATCGGCGGGCTGCAGACCCCATTTCGACATGTTAGCGATAACATGAGCTTTGGCTACCACCAGGGGATCCCTGGATTGAGCCTGAGCTGGGAGTGCGCTGATCACAGCCCACGAAACCATCAGAAAAGTAACGAATTTCAGCTTCATATTCAGTTTGTATTTGACAAATAAATGCTCAATCGAAGAAAAAGTTTGCGGAGATACGGCCAATTGGAAAGAAGGCCGACAAAATTATTCAGGGTTGGCAGATTATCCAAAATTCAGGACTCAAAAAAGGAAGATAGCCGACAAAAGTATTGCGCTCACATCTGATTGGACAGTCGGCGATAGGCATAGCAGGCTGCGCCTACAATCCCGGCGTTGTTGAGCAAACGAGCCGGAGTAACCGGCGTTTTTAATTTGAACTGTTTTTGAAATTGTTCAAAATCCTTGCTGATACCGCCACCCAGAATAAAAAGGTCAGGGGAGAAGAGGAGTTCCAGGTGTTGAAGATATTCATTGAACCGCTTGCCCCATTTTTCCCAGGAAAGGCCAAGTTTTTTTCGGGCAGAGTTGGAGGCATAATGCTCTGCAATCATACCATGTATAAAAAGATGGCCAAACTCGGTATTAGGCACCTCATGGCCATTGATAAACAAAGCGGAGCCTATACCTGAGCCGATGGTCAGCAGAAGTATGGTACCCATTTGACCCTTCCCCTTACCGAAAGTCATCTCAGCATAGCCTGCCGCATCTGCATCATTGATAGCGGCAACGGAAAGACCTGTTTTCTGATGAAAAAGAGTCTCAATATTTTCTCCAATCCAGCTTTTATCAATATTGGAAGCGGTGCAGGCCGTGCCATTTCTGACGATGGCCGGGAAGCCGCAACCCACGGGGCCTGTCCATTGGAGTTTGTCTATCAGTTGAGCGAAAGTTTGGGCCATTCGCTCCGGCGTGGAGGGTTTGGGCGTGTCGAGCCGGATGCGTTCACTGCGCAATTCTCCGCTCGACACGTCCACCACAGCGCCCTTCAAACCTGAGCCGCCGATGTCCACTCCGAGGATGAGCATTATTTGATTACTTTAATTTTCATCCACACATCCGTACGCGGTCTGTCGCCGGGTTGAGTAGGTGTTTTGGCAATCTGATCAATGACTTCAAGCCCTTCAATGACCTGGCCAAAAACGGTGTAATCTCTGTCGAGGAAAGGTGTGCCTCCGCTTGAGATGTATGCCTGGCGCTGTTCTGAAGAGTACCTGGTATTCTTTTGCGCCTCGAGGCGGTTGAGCGTATTCTCATCTACCGGCCGACCCTGTACGATGTAGAACTGAGAACCGGAGGATGCCTTTTCCGGATTGACCTGGTCGCCCATTCTGGCGGCAGCAAGCGCGCCTTTGACATGTACCAGGGAGTCCACAAATTCCGCGGGGACGGTATATCCCGGCCCACCTCTTCCCAGTGCCGCATTGGCAGGAGCACCCTTTGAGTCCGGGTCACCGCCCTGAATCATGAAACCGTCAATTACGCGATGGAACAGCAGATTGTCGTAAAAGCCCTGTTCTGCGAGTTTGAGGAAATTGTCGCGGTGCTTGGGGGTGGCATCGGAAAGTCGCGCAACCATAGTGCCAAAGGGTGTTTCAATTTGCACCAGGCATCCTTCCGGAGCATTGATGGAGATTTTTTGTTCTGTCATGCGATGTTTTTTGCCGTCAATGGCTTTAAGTGAAACATTATATACACCCGAGCGATAATAACGATGGGTAGGGGTAGTATCTGTCGAGGTATTGCCGTCGCCAAAGTCCCACTCATACGTGGAAGCCCTTTGCGAGCTGTTTTGAAAACTAATGGTAGCAGGAGCGACCTGCCGGCCTTCAAACGAGAACTTGGCCATCGGACGACCACAACTGCTCAAAAGAGCAATAGCCAGGGATGAGGTAACAAAGAGGGTGCGCAACATAAATTAAAACGGATTACTGATGATGCTGATTTTCATTTTCACATCGGCAATTGGGCGGTCTGCCGTGCCGGTTGGCACTGCGGCGATTTTATCAATGACCTCGATGCCTTCCACCACCTCGCCAAAAACGGTGTAGTCGCCGTCCAGGAAGGGAGCGCCTCCAATTTCTTTGTACAATTGGCGCTGTGTGGGGTTGTAGGTAAATCCCTTTTGCTGTTCCAGGCCGGTGAGCGTACCGTCATCTACCTGTTGCCCCTGTACAATATAAAATTGAGATCCGGAGGAAGCCTTTGCTGGGTTCATATCGCGGGCGGCAGCAAGCACCCCTTTGAGGTGCGGAGCGCCGATTTCGGCATCAATGGTATAGCCGGGCCCACCCATGCCGAGCATAGCACCCGGAGCGGCATTGCGAGAGTCTGGGTCACCGCCCTGAATCATGAACCCGCGAATAACGCGATGAAACAGTAGGTCGTTGTAATAACCCTCTGCGGCGAGTTTGAGAAAGTTGTCGCGATGCTTTGGCGTGGAGTTGTAGAGCATGGCTTTCATATTGCCAAATTCGGTTTCAATGAGCACGTAAGCGGTTTTTTCCCGGTTACAGGCGCTGGCCAAAAGCCATGTGACGGCCAATATGAAAAAGAACTTTTTGGTCATAGATGAAAGTTTTTAAATTACAATTAATGAAAATGTGCTTTGCGGCACCTTCAATTTTCGCTATCCATTTTTCCGAGCTCAGCCTCCCAGTCCTTAAAATACTGGACTACTTTTTCCTTTAGCAACTGCTCCTGCTCTTCCAATGGGCGCGAGGGCAAAGGCTTGAGCATTTTCCAGTGCGGCCATCCGTCTGCATCGCGCCCCAAAAATTCATAATGCCCGTCATAGCTGAGCAGGCGACAGACGGCAACGTGCATCAAATCCTGTTTTTCTTCTTTGGTGAATCCTTTCTTCCACCTGCCCAATTCCTGCATGCCAATCAGGAAAAGCATACCGTTCAAGTCAGGGAGTGCATCCCGACCCAGGGTATTCTTCACTGCGCTTCGCACGCGCAGCCATTCGAACTCAAATTCCCAGTTTTCCATTTCGCGTTTCGAAGATAATCATCCCTCTTCTCCTTCTTCTAATTCTTCATCATGGAGGATACCAAGCACTACCAGTGCTTTTTCAGAAGCCATCTGCTCTGCACTTTTTTTATTGAAGTCGTCTGCTGTGGCCACTTTTTGCCCGTCCACAATGACGGCCACTTTGAAGCGGTCCCGTTTTTCAAATTTATACCGGGCGAGCAACTTATAGGTCACGCTCTGCCCGTTTTTCTGGCACCACTCCAGCAGTTGGCTTTTGTAGTTATCGTCATAATTCTCCAGTTCGTGAATATTGACGTGGCTCATGAGCATCTTGCGGATGACGAATCGTCTGGTTTCCGCATAGCCGGATTCCAGGTAGATGGCGCCTACGAGCGCTTCCATAGCATTGCCGAGCATGGAGCGACTCAACCGGGTGTTGTTGTACTCGGCAAGGATCATATCCAGGCCCATTTTATCGGCAATTTTATTCAAAGACTGGCGCTTGACAATTTTAGAGCGCATCTTGGTGAGGAAGCCCTCGTCGCTGTTGGGATATTTTTTGAACAGGTACTCTGCCACGATGGTTCCAAGTACGGCATCTCCCAGATATTCCAGCCGTTCATTGTTGTTAGAATAGGATTTCTCCGTATTGGAGGATTTATGAGAGAATGCCAATTTAAAAATAGCAAGATTAGCCGGCGTAAATCCGAGCAAATGTCTGAGCCGGTCTGCCAGGTCTTTATCTTTGGCAAGAAAGCGATTGTAAATCCTGAATAGAAATTTCATTCAAACGCTTTGAAAATGACCGAGGCATTGTGTCCGCCAAAGCCGAAAGTATTACTGAGGGCTGCTTTGACGGGCCGATGCTGGGCTTTGTTGAAGGTAAAGTTAAGGCTTTTGTCCAATCCTGGATCATCTGTGAAATGATTGATCGTGGGGGGTACGAAAGCATGCCGAATCGCAAGGATGCATGCAATGGCCTCGATGGCGCCGGCAGCGCCGAGCAAATGGCCTGTCATCGACTTGGTAGAGCTGATATTGAGGTTGTAGGCATGCTGGCCGAAGACTTGTTGAATGGCCTTGACCTCAGCAATATCTCCGAGGGGAGTGGAAGTGCCGTGCACGTTGATGTAGTCGAGTTCTTCGGGGGCCATACCGGCATCTTTGAGCGCAGCGCGCATCACATTGGTAGCGCCGAGCCCTTCGGGATGTGGGGCAGTGATATGGTAGGCATCGGCAGTTGCACCCGCCCCAACAAGTTCTGCATAGATTTTAGCACCCCTGCGAAGTGCATGTTCGAGTTCTTCCAAAACCAGGCCACCCGATCCTTCTCCGAGCACAAACCCATCCCGGTCGAGGTCGAATGGACGAGAAGCGGTCGAAAAGTCTTCGTTGCGGGTAGAAAGTGCCTTCATTGCATTAAAACCACCCACTCCTGCAGGGAGCACTACCCCCTCCGAACCGCCGCAAACGATGATATCATTTCGACCTACCCTGATGCAGTCCAAAGCGCTCATAATGGCGTGAGTGGAAGAAGCACAGGCCGAAACAGTTGCATAATTGACCCCGCGAAAGCCGTACTTCATGGAGATATAACCCGCAGCGATATCGGGGATCATTTTCGGAATCATAAACGGGTTGTACCTCGGCGTACCATCACCCTTTGCAAATTCCATAATTTCCTTCTCCAAAGAACCAAGTCCGCCGATGCCGGAACTCCAGATAACCCCAATGCGGTCTGGGTCCAATTGATCCAATATTTCCGTTATGCCAGAATCTTTCACGGCTTCATCGGAGGCGACCATGGCATACTGACAGAAAAGGTCCATTTTACGAGCCTCCTTGCGATCCATGTAATCCTCCACATTGAAGTCCTTAACTTCACAGGCAAACTTAGTTTTGAAGTGGGTGGAATCAAAATGGGTAATGAGATTCGCGCCGCTTATACCCTCCTGAAGGCCCTTCAAATAAGCAGAAACGGTATTTCCTATGGGCGTCAACGCCCCGATTCCTGTAACGACAACTCGTCTTAACATGAATATGGAGGTTTAATGAAAGAAACGCCCGCAAATCTACGACTTAGGTGGGTTTGCGGGCGCCGGTGTATGTGGAAACAATATTACATTAACCCTTGGCCGTAGCGTTGCGCTCGAGGTACTCAATGGCTTGACCTACGGTCTGAATACCCTCTGCCTCGTTGTCAGGAATAGCCACATGGAATTCCTTTTCAAACTCCATTATCAACTCTACTGTATCCAAAGAATCCGCACCGAGGTCGTTAATGAAGCTTGCCTCCGGGGTCACCTCGGATTCGTCCACATTCAACCTGTCCACAATAATTTTCTTTACTCTTTCTGCAATGGTTGACATAATAAGTCTGCTTTAGGATGGTTAAAAATTTGGTGCAAAGAAAGCTAAGACCTTTATGATTAGCAAGGTTTTTTCAGTTTTTTTTAACACGACCCAACCTTCCGCGAAGTTTTGGTGTCTATAACTGTTTGGGCTTTGCCATAAACCTTCCCATTCCAACCATGGATTTTTCCAGGAGTGATGCAAAACAAGGCAATCTTTTTGCCAAAACCGTCATGCGCAATTTGTCCTTACCTTAAAAAAAGCTCAACAAAGTTAAAGGGCAAATATGCCTGGTTTTCAATTATTTAAAACAACTATACTCAATTCAGTTGCCGAAACTCCATAGGCGTCATCCCCGTCTTGGTCTTGAACAGCCGACTGAAATACTGGGGGTATTCAAAACCTAACCCGTAGGCTATTTCACTGATGGAATCGTTAGAATGGAGCAGGCGCTGTTTGGCCTCTTTGATGAGGTAGCGATGCAGGAATTCCCGGGTATTCCACCCTGTTTCCCGCTTGAGCAAATCGCTGAGGTAATCGGGTGAAACACCAAGATGCCGGGCAAAATACCTGACAGAGGGAAGGCCTTGCGGGGACTTTTCGGAGTGCCTGAAAAATTTGTCGAGTTCCATTTCAAATCGGGTCAGCATATCCTGGTGAAAGGGCCGGCGCGTTAAAAATTGCCGGTCGTAAAACCGATTGCAATAATTCAGCAACAACTCCAGATTGGAGATTAATAGCGTTTGACTATACCTGTCCGTGTTCTCCCCTAGTTCTGCACTGATCCGTTGGACGCCATCCCACAAGACAGCCTTTTCCTTATCTGACAGATGCAAGGCCTCTGTCATTTCATAACCAAAAAAGGTATAATCGCGAATTTTGGTGCCAAGTTCAGTTCCCAGAATGAAATCGGGATGAAAAAACACCCCCCACCCCATTTTGTCCTCCCTTGAATCAACCTCTTCTTCCATGGTAATGACCTGGTGGGGCGCCATACAGATAAGACTACCTTCCTGAAAATCAAAATAATTACGTCCGTACCTAAGCTTATTCAGGCAATAGTTCTTAAACATGACACAATAAAAGTTGGCACTGATCCGCGTTCCTGCCTCCACCTGGCTGCCGGCCCGAGTCAGGTCTATGACGCTGATGAGCGGATGACCATGGTTCCTATGACCAAATAAACGATTCAAATCCGAAATGTGCTCCAGCAATATGGCTTTCATTTTACCTGACCCATGATAATTTTGTCAAACAATCTATCTCCTAAGTAAAGTCGCATCCAAACCATGGGCCTGGCCCATTGCCCCACCCGGTATCGGGTTTTGGGATTTTCACTGGCCACAATGCTGGAAATGGTTCGGGCAATGATGGACGCATCGGAGCTTTCTCCCTTTTCGTGCATCCCCCTCGTGGATTTGATGAGCTTTTGAGCCAAAACGCCATACGGCCCCTTACCAGAATACCGGTTGCAATTTTCCATCATGATATCACTCCATTCCGTAGCAATAATGCCGGGTTCCAGCACGACTACGTTGATGTGGAATGCAGCTAACTCCAGGCGAAGACAATCACTCCAGCCTTCCAGGGCATGCTTGGATGCGTGATACCAGGCTCCAAGAGGAGTGTACATTTTACCTCCCATAGATGAGGTGTTGATAATCAGTCCTTTGTTGGCTTTTCGCATATAAGGAATTACCAATTGCGTAAGACGGGCAAGGCCAAAAAGGTTTACTTCAAATTGATGACGGGCATCCTCCACGGGCACCTCCTCCACCGTGCCATACAAACCATACCCGGCATTGTTCCAAAGCACGTCAATGCGTTTTTCACGTCGAATTATCTCTCCGACAACCCGCTTAATATCGTCCTCCGAGGTTATATCCATCTGCATGGCATTCCCACCCAGAGCATCAAGTTCTTCCATAAGAGAAAGCCGCCTCGCCACCACATACACCTTATGTCCTTGTTGAATCAACACCCGGGCAGCAGTTTTGCCCATGCCGGCACTCGCACCGGTAATCAGAATAACTTTACTCATCTCATTTCTTTTTGCAAAGTTCGGGTTTCAAAGATTGCTGAAGTTAATACGATTCC
>CAYTNI010000061.1:0-11825 GCA_964439115.1 uncultured Saprospiraceae bacterium | reverse complement strand
AACCGGAATTTGCAACCTAGTTTGGAGGCAAATCGTCTCCCACCAACCGATCTATATTGAATTTCAAAATTTCTCAAACGTTCACCTTTTCTATTTTCTATTGCAAAAACAGTTTACCTCCGTTCCAACATAAAAAATATTCAAAATGACCAGAGACACCAAACTCATGAGCGGCATCATCATCGTGTCGCTACCCACCATCATGTACGGCGGCTATTTCCTACTCACCATCCTGAATGGAGAGATGGAAGCCCTCGGCCTGACGGATTTTCAAAAAGCGATGTTTCGCGCCGGTCACGCCCACGCCGGCGTATTGACCATTTTATCCCTGCTGGCTCAGATTTTTACAGATCACACCCGGCTTGCCAAAGGCTGGCGCTGGCTTTCGCGAATTTCCTTTCCCGCAGGTGCCCTGCTGGTTAGCGGTGGTTTTTTTGGCTCGGCAGCCGGGGCGGGACTGACAAAAGCCAATGATTTGGTGGTACTGATTTATCTCGGCATTGCCGTTTTGGCCGCAGGCATGATCACTCTCGGCATCGGACTGATCAGGAAATAACTCCTGACCGATTTTGATACCATTCCAGCGCTTCTGCCTCCACCCGGAGAATAAATTCTGCCTTGGCTGAATTATAAGCCATGCCATCCTTCCATTCGCGAAGGCTGAGTTCGTGTTTCAGGGCTTGGTAAGCTTCGCGCAAATCTTCCCGGTGTTTGAGCAATTCCCTGAAAGCGAGGTGCCGCACCCAGTCGGGGGAATCCAGCAACCATACGTGCACATGAGCCACTCGCCGCTCGTGAATAGCCTCGTGCGGAATTTCATCGCCATCCTCAAAAACAGCCTTGAAACCCAGCCGAGATACCGGGGCATCCAGTCTGACAAACAACCGCCGCTCAGGCATCGCAGATTCAAAGGCTTTGTAATAAATATAGTATTCATGATTGGCCATCTGCGCCACAGCAGGGTCAAAATCTTCCAGCCGCCGCAATCCCACACTGATGTCAATAATCGGCTTGGCCGCAAGGTTCGGCACTGAAGTACTTCCAATATGCTCCACCACGGGGTTTAACCCGGATAAAAGCATGCCGAGCTCTTCTTTCAATAAAAGGAACTGTCCGTTCCACGATTCCTGATAGGGCATGACGACGATACGCATGGCTTCAAAATTACGCGAGATTAGCTAATTCAGTCCGCAGCAGAATGATAATTTTTATTCCACCAAAAACGCTACCTTTGCACCCCAAAATAGCATCACTTTATGGCTGGTGAAAAAATAATCTTTTCCATGTCGGGCGTCAGCAAGGTCTTTCCGCCCAGCAAGCAAGTACTCAAGGATATCTGGCTTTCCTTCTTCTATGGCGCCAAAATCGGCGTACTGGGTCTCAACGGCTCCGGTAAGTCCACCCTGCTTAAAATCATCGCCGGCCTCGACAACAACTACCAGGGGAAAATAGAATTCGACGGCAGCTATAAAATCGGCTACCTGGAACAGGAACCCCAACTCGACGAGACCAAAACCGTCCGCGAAATCGTGGAACAAGGCGTTCAACACATCGTGGACCTGATGCGCGAGTACGATGAAATCAACCTCAAACTCGCCGAGCCGATGGACGACGACGTCATGATGAAAGTCATTGACCGCCAGGGGCAACTCATGGAACAACTCGACCACCACAACGCCTGGGAGCTGGACTACCGCCTTGAAACGGCTATGGACGCCCTGCGCTGTCCCGAAGGAAATGCACCCATAAAAGTCCTTTCCGGTGGAGAGCGCCGCAGGGTAGCCCTCTGCCGGCTCCTGCTCAGCAACCCCGATATCCTCCTTCTCGATGAACCTACCAACCACCTCGATGCCGAATCCGTGGACTGGCTGGAGCAGTACCTCCAAAATTTCCCGGGTACGGTTATTGCCGTCACCCACGACCGCTACTTCCTCGACAACGTGGCCGGCTGGATCCTGGAACTCGACCGCGGAGAAGGTATTCCCTGGCAAGGCAATTATTCTTCCTGGCTGGAGCAAAAGGCCAAGCGCTTAGAACAGGAAGAAAAGGCCGAATCCAAGCGCCGCAAAACGCTGGAACGCGAATTGGAATGGATTCGCCTGGCGCCAAAAGCTCGTCAGGCCAAAGGCAAGGCTCGCCTCAACGCGTATGAAAAACTCGCCGATGAAGATGCCAGGGAGAAAGAAGCCCGCCTCGACCTCATCATCCCGCCCGGGCCGCGCCTCGGCGATGTGGTCATCGAAGCGCATAACATCCCCAAGGCTTTCGGTAACCGCGTACTTTTTGAAAACCTCAACTTTTCCATACCCAAAAATGCAGTGGTGGGTATCATCGGCCCTAACGGCGTCGGTAAGAGTACCCTGTTCAAGATCATCATGGGTAGGGAAAAGCCGGATGGCGGCGAAATTGTGATCGGTCCAACGGTAAAAGCCGCCTACGTGGATCAAAGCCATGAAGGACTGCTTCCCGAAAAAACGGTCTATGACATCATTTCCGAAGGGAACGACCTCCTCACAGTGGGCAATACCACGGTGAATGCCCGCGCCTATATCTCCAAATTCAACTTCAGCGGCTCGGACCAGCAGAAAAAACTCGGCGTGCTATCCGGCGGGGAGCGCAACCGCGTGCATCTGGCCATCACGCTGAAAGAAGGCGGCAACGTCCTCCTCCTCGACGAACCTACCAACGATATTGACGTCAATACGCTTCGCACCCTGGAAGACGCGCTGGAAAATTTCGCCGGCTGTATCCTGGTGATTTCGCACGACCGCTGGTTCATTGACCGGCTCGCCACGCACATCCTGGCCTTTGAAGACAACGCCGAGGTAGTATTTTTTGAAGGGAATTACACCGACTACGAACGAGCCAAGAAGGAGCGCCTGGGCGATGTGACACCACACCGTCCTAGGTTTAAGAACGTCATTAATGGGTAAAAAGTCTATTTCGCGGCCACCATCTTTTTGAGGATGGCAATCTGGCCGAGGTGATAGTGCGTGTGCTCAATGATGCATTGAAAGTTGCGCAGGTAGTTGCCGTATTTTTCCAATACGAACACGTCCTCCAATTTCGAGTCTGGAACCTGTTCCACCTTCGCGGCATATTGCTCTGCTTCTTCAAAAATGGTCTGAAGAAACTGTTCCCATTCTTCCTGAGATTGAAAATCAGGATGGTCAAAGCTATACATATCTCTGGCGTCTAAGGGGCCGCCATCGAGCACCTGCGACACTGCACGCACGTAGTAGTGAATGTGATACGTCAACGCGAGGATGGTATTCAGGTCGCCTATTTTGGTTTTTGCCTGTTGCAGGGAAACTCCGGTGAGATTGTCCTTCATATTGGAAAAGGTACAGTTGCCACCAAAATAAACCTGACGGAAATGGTCTGCGAGAAATTTGGACATGGACATCGCAAAAGGTATTTAAATGGATTAACGAAGGCCCCTCTGTTCCAGATTGCGGCGATATCGCGCGGCATTGGCAAGGTGTTGAGGGTAAGATACGGCAAATGCGTGTAGCCCCGAACCGTCGCCAATGGCACAGAAGTAAATGTAATCGTGCGACTCAGCATTCAGCACGGCATCAATGCCGGAAATGGAAGCCATACCTATGGGCCCGGGCGGCAATCCGCTGTACATATAAGTATTGTATGGAGAATCGTAGCGAATATGGTATTCGGTGACGCGGGTAGTTTGGAAGTCGCGGCGGGCAAATACGGAGGTGGGGTCTGCCTGAAGCGGCATATTGATGCGCAGCCGATTGAGATAAACACCGGCGATGGTTGGCTTTTCGGAGTTGGCCAAAGATTCGCGGTCCACAATAGAGGCGAGGGTATAAACCTCCTCCGGGCTGAGTCCGAGTTTGGCGGCCTTTTGCGCGCGTTCATTTTTGCTCCAGAAGGCATCGTGTTCGCGATGCATGCGCTCCAGGAATTTTCGCGGCGTAGTATTCCAGAAAAACTGGTAGGTATTGGGGATGAAGATGCTCATCAGGGTTTGCGGCGTATATCCTAAGGAGTCGAGGAAAGTCTCATTGGTGAAGAGGGCGTAGAGGGTTGCGGAGTCGGGTTCGATGAATCGCGCTACCTTAGCCGCCACATCTTCTGGAAGGCGTTCGTTGGTCAGCACGACATTGACGGGCGCCTGTTCGCCGCTGCGCAGATGGCGCACCATCTGAATGAGGGTCATGCCGGGTTTTAGGCGATAGCGCCCCGGCCGCATCACATCGCGTTTGTAATTCATCCTTTCGGCCACCATGCGGAAGGCGGCGGTATTCTTCAGGAGTTTTTTCGACTGAAGGGAGTCCACCACCTGATCGAAGCTGGCATTGGTAGGCACCAAGAGATGGTAATCGCTCAGGCCGCGGGGCACAGCGGTTTGCCCCAGGTAGCGAAAATAGAGGAAAGCGGCGATGGCCGTCATCAAAACCAGTACGACGAGGGCACTGCGGAGCAAAGAGCGCTGCATGGAATTAATAGGCTTCTTTTTCGTTGGGGAAATCGAGTGATTTGACGTCTTGAATATAGTGCGCGGTGGCGTCTTTGATGACGTTGTACAGATCGAGGTAGCGCCGCAGGAATCGGGGTTGGAAATCGTGGGTGATGCCCAGCATGTCATGGGTGACCAGCACCTGGCCGTCGGCAAAGTTGCCGGCGCCGATGCCTATGGTGGGAATTTCCAGGGCTTCCGACACTTTCCGCGTGAGTTTGGCGGGTATTTTTTCCAGGACGATGGCAAAGCAGCCCAATTCCTGAAGCATGAGTGCGTCCTGGATCAGCTTTTCAGCTTCGGCCTCCTCTTTTGCCCTTACGGTATAAGTTCCAAATTTATAAATAGACTGTGGGGTCAGTCCCAGGTGTCCCATCACAGGCACGCCTGCAGAGAGGATGCGCTTTATGGATTCGGCAATCTCTTCGCCACCCTCCATTTTTACGCCATGCGCCCCCGATTCCTTCATGATGCGGATGGTGGACTCGAGCGCAATCTTGGAATTGCCCTGATAGGAACCAAAGGGCAAATCCACAATCACCAGCGCCCTTTTCACTCCTCTGACCACCGAGGCGGCGTGATAAATCATTTGATCCAGGGTGATGGGCAAAGTGGTTTCATGCCCGGCCATCACATTGGAGGCGGAATCCCCCACCAATAAAATGTCAATACCGGCCTCATCGAGGATGCGCGCCATGGAAAAATCATAGGCCGTCAACATGGCGATTTTTTCCCCGCGCCCTTTCATGGCCTGCAAGACATGCGTCGTAACGCGCTTTACCTCTTTATATGTTGACATATTCCGTTGTTTTCCTCAACAAAGATATCTAATAATCCTCAATATGCTTCCATCCTCATCATGTGCGTGGTTTGCGCCATCGGTAAACCAAAACGCCAACGCCCATGATACCAAGTCCTGCAATGGCATGTGCCGGTTTAAACATAAGGGTGTTGACCACAAAAGCTCCGGTAATGGCGATGTACACCAAAGGGATGACGGGATATCCCCATACGCGGTAAGGACGATGAATATCAGGGTGTTTGCGCCGCAACACAAAAACAGAAATACCTCCTAGCGCCATAAAGGCGATATCCATAAAAGTAACGTAAGTAATGAGGTTGACAAAATGTTTCCAAAACAACAACAGCAGCACCGCCCAAAAGGCCTGAAGCGCCATGGCCGCCACGGGTGTGTGGAACCGTGGATGAATTTTTGCCAACACCGGAAAAAACAATCCATCCTTCGCCATGGCGTAGTAAATCCGAGGTGCACTCATGGTGTAGATGCTAATGGTACCGAAAATGGACAGCCCGATAAAAACAGCTACAATTTGTCCGCCCAGGGGAAATACTGAGGCCAATGCATCTCCCGCTACCCGCTCAGATGCCGCAATAGCCGGCAGCGGCAAAAAAAGCATATAGGCCAGATTGACCAGCACGTAGGTAACCGTTACGATCAGGGCGCCCAATATCATGGCACGAGGTACGGTACGCTGCGGATTGATGGTTTCCCCGGCCAGGTAGGATGCGTGATGCCAGCCGCCGTAGGAGAAGAACACGCCGACAAAAGCCAGCAACAGGGCATTGACTGAACTGCCGGAAAAGGAAATCGGGGTGGCCAGATGGATGGTGGCACGGGCAGGATCATACCACCAAATACCACAGAGTATGATACCGGCAATTGCGGCAAGTTTAAGGGCGGTGAATAGGTTGGAAAGCGATTGACTGACCTGGACACCTACCGCATTGATTGCAGTAAGCCCGATAATAACAATAATGGTGAGGATAATTTTGCCCGACGCATCTAAGGGAAAGAAAAATGCCACATACTCCGTCAGCGCGGCCCCCAGGGCGGCCAATGCGCCGGTATTGATGACCAGGAGCGTAATCCAGCCGTACAGGAATGCCGGCAATGGCCCAAATGCTTCTCTTATAAACACATACACCCCGCCAGCTTTGGGGTACATCGAGCCGAGTTCTGCAAAGGTAAGTGCGCCACACCACGCAGTGAGTCCTCCCAGTACCCAAACCAGCAGGACGAGGTTTTGCTGTCCCAAATCCTGTGCAATCTGAGCCGGGGTGATGAAAATGCCGGAACCGATACATGACCCTACGGCAATCATGGTGAGTCCCCAGAAGCTGATTTTGCGTTGTAGTTCCATAAGCTTGAAACGGCAGGTAAGCCACCGGCGCGCAAGTATATCCTTATCAGGTGGCAATTTTTGAAAAGCGGTTTTAAAGGTCAGGTGGCATTGGCCGCACAAGAGCTGATTAAAAAATCCAAGTTAGCCCTAAAATTATACACTACACTTTTTTGCCCCCAAAGTACTTGGAATAACACGCTTATTGGGGCAGTATCAGATTTTTTCACAACTTTGTAGTGTATAAATTATACATTACAAGGTTTTTGTTAGAAAAAAAGGGCAATGCCACCTATTTGGCGAAGGTAGAAAGCTAGCGTGAAGATGGCAAAATAAAACAGCGCGTCATTGAGTATATTGGTAAAAAAGTTAACGGGGAGGCAGTTCAAAAAGTAGATGATTCCTTATTGGAAGTGGAGAATGTAAAACATCATGCCGATGTGTCGGTGCTTTATCCGTTAGCACTTTCGCTGAAACTTGATTCACTGCCTGGTAAGCATCATAAAAGCGTTATGGCTATGCTAATGGCGCAAATCCTTTAACAAGAAATTATTTTAGGGTTTCAAAATGGATAGAGCATTCGACGGTGGGGGAAACACTAAACATTCCGTAACTGAAATAATAGACCAACTCAATTCATCTATCAGGAAAAACTAAAACATGTCCCGACAGATAAACCAATTACTAAGACCGTCACCCAATCCAACCGGCCAAAGCAAACTATCGAATTGCCAGGGTGCAGGGTATAAAATGGGGGCTAAATTTGGGTAATGAAGTTAAATTAGTAAATCGTTTTCCCATTCTGTAGCTCAACCAACATGGTCCAGCTCAATTTTGCAGGCACTGCCAGTAAAATTGGATTCTGGAGATAAAATGTGCGCATGGCATTGATATTGCTATGGCTGAATCCTTTGTCAAAGGTGCGCTCGTCAATGTAGTGGCGGTTTTGAGTCATTCCATTTCAGGGTATAAAATAGTTCGATATGCTTCCAGTCGTTTTAACGCAGCTACTATTTGGTGGTTGGTAAAAAGGCGCTTTTTCCGACCAGACCAATTTTTCAGGAGATTGCTTAGCAGGTCTATGTCGAGACTCTTGTTTTCACGAATCAGAAAATCCAGAGATGCCAACAACTCCAAGCCTGCAGGGGATTGAAATCCATCCAGCAGTTCATGCAATGTTTTCAATCTTTCCCGTTGGTCGGCACCGGTTTTTTCCGCAATAAACCGATTTACTTCTGCGGCGCGGTCAAGATGAAGCTCAATGGGATCAAACGGCCGGTTGCTTTTGAGGGAAACACCCTGTAAGTACTGCCCGTTTAAGGCATACAGCACGTGGCGCACCTTGCCGGAATAAGGCCCGTAAATATGTTTCTGAAAAGTAAGTTGAAGTTGTGGCTCGCCAACTCGTTGAAGGAAATACATCAGTTTTTCGGCAGCAAACTCGCTGGCGTATTCGCCTAAATGCCTGTAGTGATAGAGCAGGCTGAGCATCATCGCACGGGCAGCCGTAAGTTTCACCGGCTTGGTTACTGCCTCGTTTTCCAGGCGCGCCATGACTGTTGCCGAGGGTTCATACACCTGGATATCTATGTCTAAATCAGCCAGTGCGGATTCGATGATTGGCTTTATTTTAGCCCAGTCCAAACCGCCGTTGCCACAACCCAGCGGTGGGAGCGCTACCGAACGGATGCCTGATTCCAGCAGCAAGCGACGCAGGTCATGCAGTCCTTCCTGAATATATTCCGTTTTGGAGGGCGCCTTCCAGTGCTGTTTGGTTGGAAAATTAATGAGGTAGCGCAGTTGATCTATCCGATTCACTGTAGTCACGAACATGCGGCCAATGACTACTTCACCTCGTTTGACGGCTGCCAGATAAGCTTTATAGTTCTCCGGAAACCGTTCCCTGAATTGCAATGCAATGCCTTTGCCCATTACGCCCACGGTGTTGACCGTATTGACCAACGCCTCTACCTGCGCTGTCATCATGTCTCCTTGCTTAAAAGTGATCATAATAGGCCCGATTTGAAACCTTTACTGGAATGGTCGTTTGTGCACCTGTCTGCAAAGATTCAACTTTTTGTTTACAATTTTCATCAAAAGTTAAAAAATAAGCAAAACACCCTACCGGAACATGGCCTTTTACCATGTATTCCGCCTTTTTTTTGCGCTGTCTATCCGGGTCGTCTTCTGTGTTTCGCCAGTTAGTAGCGTAAATATTTTCCCAATCCAGCTCATTAAACCCGGATTCATCGGTGTAAAACCTTGTCATTCCATGTCGTGCATGACCGTCAGTAAAGAACCAGCCCAAGGCGTGCTGCACAATGCAACCGTGGCTGACCACTACATACACAATGTCTGATTGGGGTATTTTTTCTACGCCCTCATACCCCGTAGCAATCTGGTAGAGCATAGGACTTCGGTGCCCCAGATAAAAAGGGATATATTCACTAAATTTACCTCCCGGCGGATTGGGCGCATCCAAATCCTTTCGAACCCCTATGAGGCTTTGGTCTCCAATAGGCCGAAAGTTAGGGTCAGCATTCGGGGAGGTGGCAATGACTAAACCGTGCTGAAGGATATGTGGCAGGTTATCTATGTGGGTTATGCGGTAAAGCCATATTTCAGCGGTTCTGGGCATCTTTTTCTTTTTTTTGCTCCTTTCACAGGCGAATCACCTACCAGCCCATTCCTTCCAATTGTTGGAGGAAAGGTTCTTCTACGAAGGTGCGCTCGTCAATGTAGTGGCGGTTTTGATGCATACAGCGAAAATTTTTTATCCTCGGGATAGTAAACTGAATAAAGCCTGATTGATATAAAAATTTCCGTTCCCCATTTTTCTTTTTTCCAAAATCCCGTCATCCGCCAATTTATTGAGGTAACTGGCTGCTGTAATTCTGGATACTTTCATGTCCAGCATGACAAATTCGATTTTGGTATAAGGATGCTTGAACAGATTATTCAACAAATCCTGGCTATAAAATTTGTATGTATTTCTCAACAAGTGTTTGGTGCGCAGCATCAATTCCCTGATGGATACGATTAATTGAATCGTTTGTCTGGAGGTCTCCTCCACGCTATGAATCATGAACAGCAGCCACTCTTCCCAGTCATTGGTTTCCCTTACTTTTTGCAACAGGCGGTAATAATCCGGTTTATACCGAATGATATATCTGCTCAAATATAAAATGGGCAAATCGAGCAATTTCTCCAGGATCAGGAAAAGTATATTGATAATTCGGCCCGTTCGACCATTTCCATCGTAAAAAGGGTGGATGCTCTCAAATTGAAAATGGATGATGGCCATTTTTACCAACGGGTCGAGGTCGCTTAACCGGGGGACATTGATGAATTTCTCTAAATTGGACATCAGACTTTGGATGGTGTCGAAATCCTGTGGCGGTGTATAAACCGTCGCTCCGGTAACAGCATTTTTTAATGCTGTACCCGGCAGTTTCCGGAACCCTGCCCTGTTCTCTTCAATGATAGCCTGGATTTCCAGGATCATATTATTGGTCAGCATCCGCTTTTCGGTCACTAAGGCAAATCCCTTTTTGAGGGCAAGGACATAATTCTGCACTTCCCTGGCCTGCAAAGTGCTGGCATACGGAAGGTACAATTCGGTTTTGAACAATTCATCGTGGGTGGTAATGATGTTCTCGATGGCGGAGCTGTCCTTGGCTTCCTGCAAGGCAAGGTTATTGATTAGAATCTGTTGGTTGGGGATGCTTTGAGCAATCCCCTTCAACTCCGCCAACGCAGCATGGGCGGCGGGCAATTGCTTCAACACGCGCTTCGTCTCCAACTCCTGAAGGGGAGGCAAGGGCGATAACAGCCATGTTTGTCTTTCCATTCTATGTATAATTTTTTTGATTTTCTTTGCAAACATAAGCTCCTTTGTAAAGAAAATCAATTTTTTTTATCAAAGACTGTGCGAAGTGTAAAGATGTTTTACATGTCCAAAGGGGCAGACGGCTCCTTGTACCTACCTATCCGCCCCATCCCTGAGCTACTCCCCAAATTCGCTGCCACCGGCATTGTTGAAAAAAGGCTTATCTTAGTTACTGCAACTTATGAAAAGAATGAAGAGAAAATTCAGCTCGGCCTTCAAGGCTCAGGTTGGCTTGGAAGCGCTCAAAGAAAGAGAAACACTGCGGGAATTGTCCGCCCGGTTTGAGGCTTACCCGACGGTCATCAGTAAATGGAAGTCTGATTTTATGACCAGTTCCGCCATGGCTTTTGAAAAGCCTGGCCAAGGGGGGAAACCGGTGTGGGGGTGGAGAAGCTTTACGCCATGATTGGGCAGTTGGAAAGGGACAATGACTTTTTAAAAAGAATCAAAAAAGAAAAAATGTGAAAAACTAGAATATTATTCTGTTTTTTAAATTTTACAAATTATATTTTTCATAAATGGTAGTCATTCAATGTTTTAACTAACTTTTTTGGTAATATTAATAGGGAGTAGTTCATGAATAACTGAGACCATCACCCAGACCAACCAGCCAAAGAAAACTATCGAACTGCCAGGGTGTATCGTATAAAATGGGGGCTAAATTTGGTTGAAAAACCATCACATTTTACTGCCCGGTGGCCGCGCTCCATCCGGTAAAGACCCATTTTACCATCGGCTCGGTGAGGATGGAAATAATCAAAATAGCGATAATATTCAGCCAAAATCCAGCCCTGACCATCTGCGGAATGGTGATGTGCCCCCCGGCAAAGACAATGGCATTCGGCGGGGTGGACATGGGCAACATAAAAGCACAACTCGCCGCCAGCGTCACGGGTACGAGCACAAAAAGCGGATTAAAGCCCGCACCGGCAGCCACACCGCCCACCACCGGCAGGAAAATAGTCACCAGGGCTACATTCGACATCACTTCGGTCAGATAGAGCGACACTGCGGTGAGGCCGAGGATGATCCAGATATCCGCTTCTCGGGTCTGTGCAAATTGTTGTCCTATCAAGCCGATGATGCCGGTCTTGGCGAGGGCATCTGCCAGGCTTAGCCCCCCTCCAAACAACAGCAATACACCCCAGGGAAGCCGCCGGGTATCGGGCCAGGTGAGCAGAAATTCTCCTTTGGAAAAATTCACGGGAACGAGGAACAAGGCCGTAGCTCCCATCAGGGCGATGGCTTCATCACTGAACCTGAGGCCTGGGATGGCCTTGTTCAGAATGCTTCCTGTTGTCCATAAAAGCGC
>CAYTNI010000060.1:0-12044 GCA_964439115.1 uncultured Saprospiraceae bacterium | reverse complement strand
CTATCCCTTAAGGAAACAAGTATTTTTTAGGATACGAATCCTAGTCATTTAAATACGATGGGGTAATCTGCCCTGCTATTTTTTAAAAAATTATTGTAGAAAATAAAAACCTTCCTACATTTGCTGTGGTAACAAGGGATAATTCCCAAATTTTTACCCAATCCTGTGAGCAATATCCGCTCCGTTGATGGTTTTTCGGGCTGTCAGTGGATGCTGTAATTTAATGCGGCGGATGAGCTTCAGGCTGTTTTTCGATACGGTCTGTCGCATAAAAGTATCCGGGAGGTCAAAGGATTATCCTGGTTAATATAGGCTCGGTCAAATTCACTTAAACCATAATGTATGACAGACGTATTGAACAAACAAAACACAGTTGGCAGGCTGAAAAGGCTTGTTGCACTGATGGTTTTCGGCTGTATGTGGATAGCAGCCGGAACGCTCCACGCTCAGATGGCCAAAGGCCAGGTGGTAGCAGATGCTGATGGAAGTCCACTCATTGGTGCATCTGTAGTCGAAAAGGGCACTTCCAACGGAACAGTAACGGATGTAGATGGGAATTTCGCCCTCAATGTCTCTAAAGTGCCGGCTACTCTGGAAATCTCCTACATCGGCTACACCACACAGGAGGTGGCTTACTCGGGAGGCTCCCAGGCACTTTCCATCAGGCTTCGGGAAGGTGCCCAACTTCAGGAAGTGGTCATCACCGCCCTCGGTATCGAGCGGAGTCGCAAAAACATCACCTATGCAGTACAGGAACTTTCCGGTGATGCTGTGCGCACTACCCGCGATGCAAACTTCGTCAACACGCTCAATGGTAAGGTAGCCGGCTTGCAGGTGACTACCAACGCCGGCGGTCCCGGTGGCGCAGCGCGTATCGTATTGCGCGGTAACCGCTCTATTTCGGGTTCCAACAACGCCCTCATTGTCGTGGACGGTGTGCCTATCGACAACTCCAATCGCGGGCAGGTAGGTAATGACTTCGGCGGCTACAACAGCATTGACGGTGTGTCGTCCATCAACCCTGCGGATATCGAAAATGTCTCCTTCCTTAAGGGCGGTGCAGCAGCAGCGCTCTACGGCAGCCGCGGTGCAAACGGCGTCATGCTCATCACCACCAAAAAAGGCCGCGAGGGTAAGCTCAGCGTGGACATCACCTCCGGCGTGAACATGGAAACTCCCACGCTGCTGCCGTCTCTGCAAAACACTTACGGCCAGGGTAACGGCGGTACTTCCAACACGGTTTCCTCCGGAAGCTGGGGCGGCAAGACTACTACCTACCCGAACAACATCGCGGACTTTTTCCGCACCGGCGTGAGCCTTAACAACAGCATCGGCATAACGGGTGGTACCGATAAAACGCAGGCTTATTTCTCCTTCACCAACAACCGCGACCAGGGTATCATTCCTAACAACAACCTGAATCGCAATACCTTCAACCTACGCATTTCTCAGAAATTAGGCAGTCGCCTTTCGGCAGATGTAAAGGCAACCGTGGTTCAACAGTTCATTGAAAATAAGGTGAAGGTTGGTGAAGAAAGCGGTATCGTACAAAACCTGTATAAGATTCCCCGCTCCGTAAATCTGGCCGATTACGAACAGTTCGAAGATGAAAACGGCAATCCTACCTACTGGACGACCTCTTCCATCTATATGAACCCTTATTGGACGCTCAACCGCGTACCCAATAATGACGCCCGCGACCGCGTGACGTTCCTCGGTACCATGACCTACGACATCACCGATCGCATCAAACTGACAGGCCGCGCCAGCCTCGATAAGTCCAACGACCTGCTCACCTTCAAGTTCTTCAACAATACGCTCCTCTTTGCCGGTCCCGGCGGATCTTATCAGGAGGGTAGTGGCTATTTCGAGGAAAATAACTTCGACTTGTTCCTCAATGGCTATGAGAATTTTGGTGATAATCTGCGATTCGACTTTCTCTTGGGTACAGCGCTCAACCAGCGCGAGGGTAAATACACGTTTATCAACGCCAACGGATTGCTCGTTCCCAACAAGTTCTCTACCGATTTCGGCCGCAACGTGTCAACCGTTAGCACACTGTCTCAGCGCGAGCAGCAGTCTGTGTTTGGAACTGTTTCTCTGGCCTACAAGTCATTCCTGATTTTTGATGCTTCCGCCCGCAACGACTGGTCTTCCACGCTGCCGGCGCCTCATGCATTCTTCTACCCATCAGCCGGCGCTTCGCTGATCCTGAGCGATATGATGACGCTGCCGGAGTTCTTCTCCTTTGCCAAGCTGCGCGGTACCTGGTCACAGGTGGGTAATGACGCCGACCCCTACCGTCTGCTAAATACCTTCGCAGTACAACAGGGCGGATCCAATGGTTTCATCGCCCAGGATCCTACCAAAAACATTCCAGATCTCAAGCCTGAGTTGACTACCTCCATAGAGTTTGGTGCTGATGTACGCATGCTCAATGGCCGTCTCGGACTCGATGTAACCTGGTACAAGACCAACTCCATCAACCAGTTGTTCCTGGTGCCACTGCCTGCTCCATCCGGCTTCTCCCAGGAGTATATCAATGCCGGTAATATCCAAAACAAGGGTATTGAAGCCATGCTCAACTGGCGCGTACTGGAAAAGGATAACTTCGGCTACTCCACTACGGTCAACTTTGCCCGCAACGTAAACGATGTCATCGAACTTTCTGAGCGCACGAAAAGCGTATTCCTGGGTGGCGGCTTTGGCCGTACCGCCGGTCCGCTGGTTGAAGAGGGCGGCCGCTATGGCAACCTGTATGCAGAAGGCTGGAAGCGCGATGACCAGGGTCGTTTAGTGGTGGATGCACAAGGACTTCCGGTGGGTTCCGGCGGTGGCCAGACGTTCATTGGCAACTTTAACCCAGACTTCCTGCTTGGCTGGAACAACCAATTTAATATTAAAGGTGTGAGCCTTAGCATCCTCGTGGATGGCCGCTTCGGCGGGGTGATGGTTTCAGGTACGGATGCCAACCTGGCTTTCGACGGCACCGCCGACTATACCGAAGCTTTCCGCGACGGCGGACTGACGCTTGATGCGGTAAGAGCCGATGGAAGCCCTAATACTACAGCCGTTAGCGCTGAGCAGTTCTGGACACGCGTTTCCGGCGGCCGCTATTCTTTTGGTGAGTTCTTTACTTATGACGCTACCAATGTGCGCATCCGCGAAATGTCTCTGGGGTACGATTTCAAGTTCTCCGGTGCTAATGGCCCGAAAAACCTCCGTCTCTCCCTCGTAGGTCGCAACCTCCTCTTCCTGTATCGCGGTAGCGCCATCCTCGACATTCCGGGGATGCCCGAACGCAAGATGAACTTCGACCCGGATATCCAGCTCGGAGCCGGCAACTACCAGGGCGTAGAATATGGCAACCTGCCTTCTACCCGCTCCATCGGCCTTAACCTGCAACTGGGATTCTAATTTCCTTTAATTGTTGAATACTAAAAATTTTAAAATATGAAATTCAAGTGGAATAACATCGCCAAAAACCTTGTAGCCGGCGTATTGTTGCTCAGTTTGCTGGGTGGCTGTACACAGGACTTCGAGGAGCTCAACGTGGACCAGACCAAGCTCTCCACGCTGGGTAGCAACGAGTATCCTTTCCTCTTCAGCAAGGCGCAATCCTCTGCTTCCTACGCCTTCTGGCGCTATCAGGTGGCTCAAAACCTGTTCTCTGACCTGTATTCGCAGTACTATGCCACCACGGCTACGTACTTCCCATCCGACCGCAACGTCATTCGGATGGACTGGATGCAGTGGCACTGGCGTCCTATCTACACCGACTGCGTGCCGCAGCTGAAGGTTTTGCTCACTGAGCTTGATCCTGCCACTCCGGAACACGCCCTCGCCAGCATCATGTGGGTGTATGCCTTTCACCGCCTGACGGATCACTACGGTCCGATTCCTTACTTCGAAGCAGGTGAGCCTCTGGCATCCGTACCCTATGACTCTCAGGAGGCTATTTACAACGATTTCTTCACGCGTCTTTCCCAGGCCGTCACGGTTTTGCAGGCCAATGCCAACAAGACGCCTTATGGCAGTTTCGACCTCATGTATGGCGGTAATGTCAGCAAGTGGATAAAGTTTGCCAATAGCCTTCGCCTTCGCCTGGCCATGCGCGTTTCCAAAGTGAATGCTACCAAGGCCAAGGCAGAAGCGGAAGCCGCTGTGGCATCCGGTGTGATAACCGATGTGTCAGATGATGCTACCATGTTCAAAACAGAAAACGGAGGCGATGTGAACGGCCTTTCCGGTATTTCCGTGTGGAATGAATTTCGCATGAGCGCCGCCATGGAGTCTGTACTCAAGGGCTACAACGATCCGCGGATGGCTATTTTCTTCCAGCCGGCTACCGCCAACGGAGAATATCATGGTCTGCGTAATGGTCTTACCCCCGCTCAATTGGGTGAAGCCATCAATTCCAACAACGCCAATTCCAACGTGGGCCGTCGCTGGGTTACCGGTGGAGGTTCTGCCTGGGCTCGCGTAGGAGGAACCCGCCAGAATATGTTGCACGCCGCGGAAGTGTATTTCATTCGCGCAGAAGGCGCACTCAATGGCTGGAATATGGGCGGAACCGCTCAGGAAATGTACAACAAGGGCATCGAAGCTTCCATGAAGCAATGGGGTATCAATGACGCAGCCGCAATCGCAGGCTATCAGAGCTCTGCTGCTACTCCGATTGCGCCTCAGGATTTCCTCAATTCTCCACCGCTCAACAATGCACCTATTGCCTGGTCAAGTGATCAGACCATGCAACGCCTGCAGATTGCCACTCAGAAATGGCTGGCTCTCTTCCCGGATGGCATGGAGGCCTGGGCCGATATGCGCCGCGCCAAATTGCCGGTGCTCTATCCAGTGGCCAATACGGATAATGGCAATATTCCCAGCGGCGAGCGTCCTCGACGCATCCCCTTCATTGATTACGAGAAAAACACCAATAAAGAAGCTGTAGATGCTGCAGCAGGCCTTCTCGGAGGCGCTGATGGCCCTATGACCCCACTGTGGTGGGACAAGTAATCCAATTTATTGGTTAATGCTTAAAAATGGACTCTGAAGCCTCGGTTTCGGAGTCCATTTCTTATTTTGCGATAATGGTTCCTCGAATGAATATGTCTAAATGTACTAACCTCTCCCTCTTTGGGGTCATCGCAGTGCTCTTTTTTACAGCCTGCCAGTCTAAACAAAAGTCAGGGTTTACCGAGCTTCCCGCCTCCCGCACCGGCGTGGACTTCGCCAACAACCTCAGCGAATCCGCAGACTTTAATGTGCTCAAATACGGGTACTTTTACAACGGCGGCGGCGTGGCTTGTGCTGATTTCAATAATGACGGCTGGCTCGACTTGTACTTCACCGGAAATTTAGCATCCAATAAACTCTATCTCAATAAAGGTACCGACGGACTTTCTTTTGAAGATGTCACCGAAAAATCCCGCACCGCTGCCGCCGATGGATGGAATACCGGTGTCAGTATTGCGGATATCAACGCCGATGGATTGCTGGATATTTACGTCTGTCGCTCTGCCGCCCAAAATGCCCGCCTTCGCAGAAACCTCCTCTTTATCAATCACTCCAATGGCGTTTTTACTGAGGAAGCTGCCAAATATGGCCTTGATGACCCTTCATTTTCCTCCCAGGCGGTTTTCTTTGACCTCGACCTGGATGGTGACCTTGATTGTTTTATCCTCAACCACTCCGTTCAGGAATACGCCGGCTTTGGCGCTGCACTGCCACAAATGAAAAAAACGCGCAATCCTGATTACGCTTCCCGACTGATGCGCAACGACAATGGCAAATTCGTAGATGTTACTAACGAATCCGGGCTGATTTCCAATGTGCTGAGTTTCGGCCTGGGCGTCGCCGTCAGTGACTTTAACCTCGACGGCTTCCCCGATCTCTACATCTCCAATGACTATAATGAGGAAGATTACCTCTATCTCAACCTCGGTAACGGAAAATTCACCGAGCAAATGCGCGCCTGTTTCGACCATGTCTCCCTCTTCTCCATGGGGTCTGACGCCGCCGACCTCAATAACGATGGATGGCCGGATCTGGTTACACTCGATATGTTACCTCACTCCAACGAACGCATCAAGATGACCTCCGGTGACGATAATTACCAAAAGTACAACGCGCTGGTATCCAATGGATTTTATTATCAGTCCATGCGGAATATGCTTCACCTCAATACAGGGAATTTCGGCCGTACCCCTGAGGGAACAGCCACCCCCTTGTTCAGTGAATGCGGACAAATCGCAGGAACCTCTAATACCGATTGGTCCTGGGCTGCCATTTGTCAGGATTTCGACCTCGATATGCACAAGGATCTGTTCATTACCAACGGCTATGCCCGCGACTATACCAACATGGAATTCCTCAATTACACCATGGACGTCCAGACCAAAGCCCGTCAGGGTGTTCCGGTAAATGAAATGGAGGTAATCGCCAATATGCCCGCCATCAATACGCCCAATTACCTCTTTTTACAAGAGGGTTCCATGAATTTTTCTGACCGGACGGCATCCTGGGGCCTCCAGCAACCCCTGATGTCCAACGGCGCCCTCGCTGCAGATTTTGACCGGGATGGCGACCTCGATCTGGTGTTGAATAACGTCAATGCTCCGGCGTCGGTGTACCGCAATGAAACTCGTCAGACCGGAGCAAATAACTTCCTGCGGGTGGACTTCGCAGGAGTACCCGGTGCGGATGCCTTGGGCGCAAAAGTGTATGTGGTGGCCAATGGGGTGCGCCAAATGCAGGAATTCTGGCCCTCCCGCGGATTCCAGTCCAGCATGTATGCACCTTTGATATTCGGATTGGGGAATGTCGCTACGGCGGATTCCGTGATTGTCATCTGGACCGACCAAAATGTTTCTGTCAAGACGGCTGTAGCCGCCAACACCGAGGTGAAACCCGATCCCGCGCAAGCGAAACCCTATGCCTTTTCCCCGGAAGCTATGTCCTATGTGCATCCCGACTGGAAGGCCGAACGCTTTCCTTTTGTCCATCGGGAGGATCCACAAAACGATTTCAGCATTCAACCCCTGATTCCTTTTATGCCCTCCTTCCATGGACCACACATCGCCACTGATGATTCGGGCAATATTCCTATGGCTTATTTCTGCGGAGCTGCCGGACAGGCCGGGCAATTGTTCGCGTTAAAAACACAGGGCATACAACCCGTTCTCCAGTCCGTATTGGATGCTGATGCCGCCTTCGAGGATGCCGACGCGGTGTTTGCCGATGTGGACGGCGACGCTGATGCGGATTTGATCGTCGTATCTGCCGGGTACCATTTGCCCCCGGACTCTCCGCTGCTCGCAGCAAGGCTTTACCGAAATGAAAATGGTCGTTTCCGCCTGGAATCAGAGGCCTTTTCCGGAGGCCCGCAAATAGCTGCTTCAGTGGTGCGTGCACTGGATGCCGATGGGGATGGCGATCAGGATATTTTCGTGGGTGCCGCCTGCCAACCCGGCAATTTTCCAGTTGCTGTACCTTCCGTACTTTGGCTCAATGATGGTAAAGGAAAATTCACCCCGGATAACAAATCCCTTGATTGGGGTTTGGTGACCGATGCGGTGGTCAGAGACTGGGATGGCGACGGCGATGCCGATATTGCGGTGAGCCGGCTGTTTGGCACCGTAGCGCTGGCAATCCTTGAAAATGGGGCCTTCCAGATACAGGACGTGACCGATACAGGTATGTGGGTACATCTTAATGGAGGTGATTTTAATGGGGATGGCACTCTGGAATTAATCGCAGGGAACTGGGGCTTGAATCATCAACTCGCCGCCGTGACCGATAATGGCTTGGGTTTGTATCACGCCCGGTTTTTCGGAGCCGATAAGATTATTCCTGTGCTCACCTATTTCCAAAACGGGCAGGAATATACCTTCGCCGCTCGCGATGAGCTCTTGTCGGCCACGCCCCGGCTGAAAAAGACTTTCCCGAATTACACTTCCTTTGCCAACGCCACTGTCGGGGATATTTTTGGGACAGAATTGTCAAATGCCGTTCACATGACGGCGCGCGAATTGCGCAGTGTAAGGATTGATATCTCGCAGGGCAAGTCTGTCGTGACGCCTCTGCCCCTCGAAGCTCAGGTGTCGCCTTTGTTTGCCTCCGCCATTGCGGATTTTAACGGCGATGGTTGGGAAGATTTGGCTGTCGGAGGCAACCTCACTCATACCCGGGTGCGCATCGGCAAAATAGATGCCAGCCATGGTCAGGTTTGGATTAGTGATGGGAAAGGTAGCTTTTTGATGCAAAATCACCTCGGTTTGAGGGGCGATAACCGATCTATGGCCTGGATTGCTTCCCGCCGATGGCTGCTGGCCGGCATGAATGGCCAACAGGCAGAATATTTCAGGTTGCCCGAAAAATAGCTAAACCTCCCGATGTCCCCAGCCACCTCCACCGGGGGTCTCCATGCGGATGCGCTGCCCCGCCTGTACGCTTAGACTGGTTATTCCTTCCAGCGGCACTTCCGTGCCGTCTTCCCGGATAAGGAATTGCTGTCCCGGAGCACCGGCCTGCCCACCGTTCATGCCATAAGGCGCTTCTCTGCGGTGCTGGGTGAGCAGGGTTATTTTTACGGGCTTTAAAAACTCGAACTCCCGAATGATACCATCGCCTCCTGACCATCTTCCCGAACCGCCGGACCCCCGCCGGATGCCAAACTGCCGCAAGCGTACCGGATATCGAAGCTCCAGTTCTTCCGGGTCTGTTATCCGCGTATTGGTCATGTGCTGATGTACTGCCGAGCGGCCTGCAAAGCCTTCCCCCGCGCCCGCACCTCCGCCGATAGTTTCGTAGTATCCAAACCGATCATCTCCAAACAGGAAGTTATTCATCGTACCCTGACTGCATGCCGCCAACCCCAGGGCCTTCAGCAAGGCATCCGTAAGGCGCTGGCTCACTTCCGTATTGCCACCCACTACCGCCGGACAAAACTGCCCATCATCTTCAAATTTGGGCATGAGCAGCGTTCCCTCCGGAAGAACAATCCGAACATGCCTCAGCAATCCCTCATTGAGGGGGATTTCCCTGCGAATGAGCAGCCGCAATACATAAAGCACAACGCTATAGACAATCGCCATATTGGCATTCAGATTGAAAGGATGTGTAGCGCCCGTACCTTCAAAACTAATGACCATTTTTCCTGACTGTAAACTGATTTGCACCGATAAAGGGCTGCCGTCATCAAGGTATTCCACAGCCTCAAAATGACCCTCTTCCTGCCGGCTCAGTACCTCCTCCAAAGCATCCGCAGCGAGGTTTTTTAGCGCCGACATATAGTGCCGTACCGTATGGGATCCGTATTTGCGGGCCATGTACTGCAGCGCCCGTATGCCGGTCTGCAGTGAGGCCACGGCCGCATTCAGATCTGCGATATTTTCTGCCGGTGCACGGGTAGGGTAGGGAGCCTGGGTGAAAAGCTGCTCCACCATTTCCCACTGTGCAACGCCCTCCTTAAAGAGATAAACAGGCGGGATTACCACGCCCTCTTCAGCAAGGGTACGTGCGTCGGGCGGCATCGAACCCGGGGTTTTGCCCCCGATTTCCGCGTGATGTGCCCTGTTGATGACGTATCCCAACAATTGACCCTCATCGTCGAATACCGCACTCAACAGCGTTACATCAGGCAAGTGCGAACCACCATACCGCGGATGGTTCGTCATCACCACATCCCCAGGGCCCAGGCTGAATTTTTCCAGGATCAACCGGGCGCAAATGCCCAGACTACCCAAATGCACCGGAATATGAGGCGCATTCACCAATAACTCGCCCTCTACATCGAGCAAGGCACAGGAAAAGTCCAGCCGCTCTTTGATATTCACTGAAAACGCCGTGCGCTGCAACTGTGCCCCCATCTCTTCTGCAATGGCCGAAAAGCGATGCGTAAATAACTCTAGTGCAGCCGCTTCACCCAGCGCTTCTCGCCTTTCTTTTGCTTCAACCCTCCGCAAAACAGCCTCTAACCCGGCATGCATCTCCAGTCGCCAGCCCGGAGCTACAAATGCCGTGTGATGCGGATGGAGCACGACCATAGGGCCATCCAGCACAGTACCTGGTGCCAGGCGCTCCCACCAAACCGCATGGGAAGTCGGCACAGCCTCTAAAGGATTACCCGATGAAATCTTTTCAGGCCTGAAAATTCTGGATCTCGTGGTGGACGCAGCAATGACCCGCGCACTTTCCACCTCAATGATTTTTCCTTGCGGGAAATAAGCAAAAAGCCGGCGGTAAAGTTGCTCAAAAGCCGCTTCCGCGTTAATGAATACATCCCAGTCGAGCTCAAGACTGCTTTCCTGTCCACTAAACCGCAACCGCAGGATTCGACGCGCAATGCGCATTGCTGAAGGTTCGAAGCCCTCTCTCGCCAGGTTGCGCATGGCTTGCTCTTCCAAGGTTCTCATCATGCGGGGAATATCAGCATGGATGACGTGCAAAGGCTTTAAAATTTGCATTTCTGCAAAGCGTTCCATGCTTGCCTCGCCTATTCCCCGGGCACTGAGCAGCCCTGCATCAAAAGGGATAATAACCTCCCGCATATCGAGCAGTTCGGCGATGTGGCAGGCGTGTAAGCCGCCGGCTCCGCCAAAGGCGAGCAGCGCATAGTCCGCCGGGTTAAACCCGCGGGTAACGGAAATTTTTCGGATGGCACCGGCCATTCGCTCATCCGCAATCTGCTCGAATGCACGCAGCAGATCGGTCTCATTCCACTCCTGACCGCTAATACTCTTTATTTCATTTCGAATATCATCCAATGCCGCCCTTGCCGCTGACTCGGAAATCGGAATGCCCATGGCATCAGGTAATAGTTTGCCCAGCAGCAGATTGACATCGGTAATGGTCAAGGGCCCTCCCGCCCCGTAACAGGCCGGGCCCGGGCTTGCCCCCGCACTTTCTGGGCCGACCTTTAGCTTTCGGCCATCGAATGAACAGATGGATCCACCACCGGCCGCCACTGTTTCAATATCGAGCGTGGGGCTGAACATTTCGGCATGCCCAACCCGGGTAATGAATCTGTAGTCGTACTGCCCGTCAATACGCGCACAGTCTGTGCTGGTTCCACCCATGTCAAGGGTAATAATACGCTGAAAACCAATTTTTTGGGCAATAAAAGCGGCGCCCGTCACGCCTCCCGCAGGGCCACTCAGCAGGCTGTCTTTGGGGCGGTAATCCTCCATCCTGACAAGCCCTCCGGCACTGGTCATGACGTGTAAGTCTGCCTCCCCAAGACTTTGTTGAATGGACCGCAGGTAGCGGTTCAGAACGGGTGATAAGTAGGCATTGACAACGGCAGTTTGCGCCCTCGGTAGCAATTTAACCGATGGGCTGAGTGCTGCCGAAGAGGAAATATAGCCATGCCCGGCACTCTGCAGATGTTCGGTGAGTAAGGCTTCATGTGCTGTGTTGCGGTAGCTGTGCAAAAGGGCAATGGCGATAGCATCTGCATGGGCGGCAGCATCCAGCACCTGTTGTATATCTTGTTCAGACAATGCATGAATTACTTGGCCTTCAGCATCCATCCGGGCATCAATTTCTACGACATGCTCGTAGAGTGCTTCCGCCGGTGGAATATCCAACTGAAACAGATTTGGGCGTTGCTGGGTACCAATCACCGGTAAATCCACAAAACCCCGGGTAATACACAGGGTAACCCTGGCGCCTTTGCGCTCGAGAAGGGCATTGGTGCCCTTAGTAGTGCCCAGTCGCATCTTTAAAGGTGGCAGGGGTTGCCCCAGGGGGGTGCGGGTAGCCAGCCGAACAGCGAGAACCGGCGCCTCCTCTCCGGCGCCTACCTCAAAGGCTGCCGGATACTTAAAATCCAGGTCATGGTGGAGCTGAAGCTGGCCAAAACCGGGTTCATCCGAAATGGCATCTTCCACCAAAGTCTGTATGTCGGTATTTTCCAGCAGGCTGAACCGATAGCCTTTAAAAATACCTTCCACCCAGGGCCACTGATGTTGGAAACGGTAACGGCCAGATCCGGTTTTTTGGGTAATTACACCTCTCAAAGTACTGTTGCTCAGTACTTTGAT
>CAYTNI010000059.1:0-12092 GCA_964439115.1 uncultured Saprospiraceae bacterium | reverse complement strand
CACCATTTTGCGCGGTTTCTTAGGCGTTTTGTGCTTGCTTCTGCTCGCTTATTGGTGGAGCAACAACCGCAAGGCCATCAAATGGCGACTGGTAGGTGCGGGATTGCTCTTACAACTCTTATTTGCCTTCGGCGTACTTAAGGTGCCGATTATCAATAAGATTTTTGATGCCATTGCTACATTTTTTGTGGTGGTGCTTGACTTTACCAAGTCGGGTTCAGCCTTTATTTTTGGGGATATTATTACCCGCACGGACACCTTTGGCTATATTTTCGCCTTCCAGGTACTGCCAACGGTGGTTTTTTTCTCTGCTCTTTCTGCTGTTTTGTACTACTTTGGCATCCTGCAGCGCATCATTTACGGTATTTCCTGGGTGATGACGCGTACGATGGGCTTATCCGGACCGGAGAGCCTTGCCGCTGCTGCCAACGTATTCATCGGTCAAACCGAGGCTCCGCTGGTTGTTCGGCCTTACCTGGAGCGTATGACGCGCTCCGAGCTGCTTTGCCTGATGACCGGTGGGATGGCTACCATTGCCGGCGGCGTGTTTGCCGCTTATGTGGGTTTCCTCGGCGGTGATGACCCGGAGAAGCAATTGTACTTCGCCCGCCACCTGCTCGCAGCATCCATCATGTCAGCACCGGCAGCCATCGTAGCAGCAAAGATGCTTTTTCCGGAAACAGAGCGCCAACACTCCGATGAAGAGGTCAAATTACAGGTGGACGCCGGAGATAATCTCCTAGATGCCATTGCCCGTGGCACTACCGACGGACTGAAGCTGGCCGTCAATGTAGGGGCTATGCTGCTGGTGTTCACAGCGCTCATCGCCATGGTCAACTACATCCTGGTCAATTTCGTAGGAAGCTGGACCGGGCTCAACGACTGGGCAGCCGCCATGACCGAGGGGAGAGCCAATGGATTTAGTTTCACCTACCTCCTGGGGCTGATTTTTGCGCCCATCGCCTGGGTGCTCGGAGTCCCTACAGCGGATATCATCACCGTAGGTGAACTGCTGGGGCAAAAAACCGTGATTAATGAATTTGTAGCATACAGCGCACTCGGCGAAATGCAGAATGCAGGTCTTACTCTTCAGCCTAAATCATTGATTATCACCATTTACGCACTTTGTGGTTTCTCTAATTTCGCATCTATTGGCATTCAAATAGGAGGCATCAGCAGTATCGCACCCGGACAACGCAGAGCACTCACAGAACTTGGTATAAAATCTCTGATTGGAGGAACCATTGCCTGCTTCCTGACAGCAACCATGGCCGGAATGATAAGTTGACCACGAGCTGGGAAAAACCTCATATTAACCGATAATGCAAAAACGGCCTGCGTTTTAATTCCGCAACGGCTTATTGGTCTGCAACATGTGTTGAATGCGCTCGAGTGTCTTTTGCTCGCCGCAAAGGCTCAAGAACGCTTCTCGTTCCACATCCAGCAGATACTGCTCCGATACGTGTTGGGGTGCCGTTAGGTCGCCGCCGCATAATACAAAAGCGATTTTTTGGGCAATTTTGATATCGTGCTCGCTGGCATAATGCCCCAGACGCAATTCATTGGCTGCGAGGAGCAAGGTAGCAAGTCCCTGACGACCAAGTACATATACGTCATTCCTCGGAAGAGGCTGAACGTAATGAACTGCCAGATCCAATACTTTTTGTTTAGCTTCGGCGATGGCCCTCGATTTATTGAGCACCACTTGGTCGCGGCCTTGAATGAGGTAGCCATATCCGTATGCCTCGTGCGCAGAGGTAGCCACAGAAGCCATGGCTACAGTTTTAAATTTCTCGATTAAGGTAGGAATATAGACGTCTCCCTCGCGGAAAGCATCGGATGCACGCAGTGCAAACTCCTTGGTACCGCCGCCCCCGGGAATCAAACCGACGCCAACTTCCACCAAACCGATGTAGGACTCTGCCGAGCAGACTGCCCCGTCACAATGCATGAGGGTTTCGCAGCCGCCTCCAAAAACGTACCCTTGCGTGGCTGCCACCACCGGGATGGCGGAGTACCGACAACGCATGGTGGTTTGCTGAAAGAGGTTGACGGCCATGTTCAACTCGTCAAACTCCTGCTGATAGGCCATCATAGCAATCATCATAAGATTGGCACCTACGGAAAAATTGGTGGCGTTGTTGCCAATGACCAAGCCCTTCCAATGGCCGTTCTCAGCGATTTCAATGGCCTCGTTAATGCCCCGAAGTACACCCTCTCCTATGGTATTGTGGGGGCTGGTAAACTCCAGGCACAATACGCCGTCACCAATATCGTGAAGAATGGTCTCTGAAGTAGTGTGTACGGGTGCCGAATCCCGGAAATCGTCAAGAATGATGAGTGTTTCAGTTCCTGGTACCGGCTGGTATGCCCGCTTGTGCATGTCGTAGTACATGCGGCGGCCATGGAGGTGCTGATAGAAATGGGAATGCCCCTGAGCGAGCATCTCCTTGACCCAGGGAGCGATGATTTCACCCTGCGCCTCAGCCAATTCCACTGCTTTGGCAACACCGATGGCATCCCAGTATTGAAATGGTCCGAGATCCCAGGCATAACCGGCACACATGGCGTCATCTATGCTGTAAAGATTATCGGAAATTTCAGGAATCCTATTGGAAACGTAAGCGAACAATCCAAGCAAGGAACGACGCACCAGCTCGCCGCCTTTGTCCTGCGCATCAAACAGCGCTGAAAGCCGTTTGGGTAGGTTATCAATTTGTTTGCTCAACCCCAGACTGGGCAATGAAGATTTCTGGGTCGGCTTGTATTCCAGTGTTTCCAGATCGAGCGCCAGAATGATATCCTTACCGGAAGCATCTTTCTCTTTGATTTTCTTGTAGAAACCCTGTCCGGACTTATTGCCCAGAAACTTGTTGTCGAGTAGAAATTGCAGGTATTGGGGAATTTCAAAAGTTGCCGCCTGCTCATCTTCGGGGCAGTTTTGTTTCAGGCCCTGGATGACTTTTGCAGCGGTATCGTGCCCAACGAGATCGCCAAGTCGGAAAGTGCCGGTTTTGGGTCTGCCGATGGCCGGGCCGGTGAGTTTATCGGCCTCGTCAATAGTAAGTCCGAGTTCTGTAGTAAGCTGGTATATTTTAGCCATGGCATACACGCCTACTCTGTTGGCGATAAATGCAGGCGTATCCTTACACAGTACGGTTTGTTTGCCGAGCCAGATATCGCCGTAGTGCATCAGGAAATCCACAAGTTCGGGGCTGGTCTCCGGCGTAGGAATAATTTCCAGCAGACGCATATACCTGGGCGGATTAAAGAAGTGCGTACCTAAGAAGTGCTTTCTGAAATCCTCACTTCGGCCTTCGAGCATCAGATGAATGGGAATTCCTGACGTGTTGGAGCTGATGATGGTGCCCGGCTTTCTGTGTTGATCCACCTGCTCCAGAATTTGTTGCTTAATATCCAATCTTTCTACCACCACCTCAATGACCCAATCGCAGTCCGAAATTTTGCGCATATCGTCCGCAAAGTTGCCGGTTTGGATCCGGGCCGCAAATTTTTTGTCGTAAAGTGGTGCGGGTCTGGACTTCAGGGCATTGGCCAGGGCGGTATCGGCAATGCTGTTGCGTACACTGCGCGAATTTGCTCCTTCCGGATCCATGTTGGGCGGCAAAATATCCAGGAGGATGACTTCCAAACCTATATTGGCGAAATGACATGCAATGCCGGAGCCCATCACACCGGAACCCAGGACGGCTGCTTTTCTGATTCTTCTGCTCATAAGGATTTGATTTTGCCTAAAGGCGTGGTTAGAGCGACAAAAATAAGGACTTTTGCGCACTTTTAGCGAAAATTCGCCAAAAGTGCACAAATTACACTACAAGTATTTTTTTAATATTTAATTCTGTTTGCTTTAATAAAAACAGAATTAAATAACGAAACTATTTTTAGTGCAATTATTAGATCATCCCACCCAGTTTGCGTTCCAAATCCTCTTCTGCCCATCCTTTCCTCATGACATAATCACGAGCCTGGTCCATGCCGATTTCGCCAATACCGAAGTATTTGGATTCGGGGTGAGAGAAGTACCAGCCGCTTACGGAGGCGGCGGGATACATGGCGAAGCTTTCAGTGAGTTGAATACCGATACGGTTTTCCACATCCATGAGTTGCCACAGGGTTTCCTTTTCGCTGTGTTCGGGGCAGGCAGGGTAACCGGGAGCCGGCCTGATTCCCTGGTAGTGTTCGGCGATGAGGAGGTCGTTATGAAGGTTTTCATCGGGTACATAGCCCCAGAATTCCTTGCGGATGCGCTGATGAAGTCGTTCGGCGAGGGCCTCAGCAAGGCGATCAGCCAGGGCTTTCAATAAGATAGCATGGTAGTCGTCGTGGTCGCGTTCAAACTCTTCAACCCAGGATTCAATACCCATGCCGGCCGTTACGGCAAAGGCGCCGATATAATCGGGCACACCTGAGTCTTTCGGTGCTACGAAATCGCTCAGACAGTAGTTGGGTAGCCCGGGTGCCTTTTGTGCCTGCTGGCGAAGATGATGGAGTACAGCCGCTACTTTTGTGCGGCTTTCATCTTCATACACTTCAATATCATCGCCGATACTGTTGGCCGGAAAAAGCCCGAATACCGCCCTTGCAGTGAGTCGCCCTTCATCAATAATCCGGCGGAGCATCACCTGGGCATCATGGAAAAGGCGGCGGCATTCTTCACCTACGATTTCGTCCTGCAGGATGGCGGGGTATTTTCCGGCGAGTTCCCAGGTGGCGAAGAAAGGTGTCCAGTCTATATAGTCCACAAGCTCTTCCAATGGGTAGGAATTAATCACCTGTATTCCTGGTGATACAGGGGATGGAGGGCTGTAGCTTTTCCATTCGAGATTAGGGCGATTGGCACGTGCCTCTTCAATGGCAAGCAGGGTACGGGAAGCTTTCCTGCCGGCGCGTTGTTCCCGGATACGGGTGTATTCCTTCCTGATATCCAGGATATAATTACTCCGGACGTTGTCATCAGGAGTTAATAAGGCACCAGCTACAGCTACACTCCTGGAGGCATCGAGGACGTGAATGACCGGGCCATTGTAGTGTGGTTCAATTTTAACGGCTGTGTGGGTTTTGGAGGTGGTAGCGCCACCAATGAGCAGGGGAATTTGAAAGCCCAGGCGTTCCATCTCGCGCGCCACATGCACCATTTCATCGAGAGAGGGAGTAATCAAACCGCTCAGGCCAATGATGTCCACCTGGTGAGTCCGGGCAGCCTCCAGGATTTTTGCAGCGGGAACCATTACACCTAAGTCAATGATTTCGTAATTATTACATCCCAAGACAACACCCACAATATTTTTGCCGATATCGTGTACATCTCCCTTGACAGTAGCCATAAGGATTCGGCCCTTGGCTCGCTGCTCTCCCCCGGACTGAAGCTTTTCCGCCTCGATGTAGGGCTGGAGCCAGGCAACGGCCTTTTTCATCACCCGGGCGCTCTTGACCACCTGAGGTAGAAACATTTTTCCCTCACCGAACAGGTCACCTACGACGTTCATGCCATCCATCAACGGACCTTCAATGACTGAAAGCGGCGCAGGATATTTCTGAAGCGCTTCCTCCACGTCCGTTTCGATGTAATCGGTAATTCCTTTGACCAGTGCATGGGTCAACCTTTCCTCCAATGACCCATTGCGCCATGCAGTATCCTTTTGCAATACCCGGCCACCGCCCTTGATGCGCTCTGCATAGTCGGTGAGTGACTCTGTAGCTTTGGGCGTTCTGTTAAACAACACATCTTCCACTAATTGGAGAAGATCTTTTGGAATCTCCTCATATACTTCAATCATACCGGCATTGACAATCCCCATATCCATACCTGCGCGAATGGCATGGTATAGGAAGGCTGAGTGCATGGCCTCCCGAACGCGGTCATTACCTCTGAAAGAAAAAGAAATGTTACTTACTCCGCCGGAGATTTTGGCACCGGGGCAACGGGCTTTGATGAGCCGGGTAGCCTCTATGAAGTTCACCGCGTAGTTGTTGTGCTCCTCGATACCGGTGGCCACTGCAAAAATATTGGGGTCGAAAATGATATCCTCCGGAACAAATTGAAGGCGCTCGGTGAGTATTCGGTAAGCCCGTTCACAGATTTCCACTTTCCGCTCAATGGTATCGGCCTGTCCCTGCTCGTCAAAGGCCATGACCACGGCAGCAGCACCAAAGCGCTTAACGATACCTGCCTGACGGAGGAACTCGGCTTCGCCCTCTTTTAGGGAAATGGAATTGACAATGCACTTGCCCTGGACACACTTAAGGCCGGTTTCAATAACTGAGAATTTGGAGGAGTCAATCATGACAGGCACCCGGGCAATTTCCGGCTCAGCCATTACTAAGTGGAGAAATTCGCGCATGGCATTTTCAGAATCCAGCAACCCTTCATCCATATTAATATCAATAATTTGGGCACCACCTTCCACCTGTTGACGCGCCACATCAAGCGCGGTGGCATAGTCGCCATTTAAAATGAGCTTGGCAAACTGTCTGGAGCCTGTCACGTTGGTACGCTCTCCGACATTGACGAAATTGGTATTCGGACGAATGATAAGTGGTTCGAGGCCACTGAGCATCGTGTAAGGTGGCCTTTCCTGTGGTTGCCGGGGTAAAAGCCCGCTTACTGCTTCGGCCATAGCCCGGATATGGCCAGGCGTTGTGCCGCAGCAGCCGCCGATAATATTGACGAAGCGGTTATCGGCAAAATCTCGGATATAATTGCGCATTTCTTCAGCACTCTGGTCGTATTCGCCAAACTCATTGGGCAAACCGGCATTGGGATAAGCGCTGACATAACAGTTGGCTATTTCAGATAAGGCCTCGATGTGAGGCCGCATTTCTTTGGCACCCAAAGCACAGTTTAGGCCCACACTCAATAGGTTAGACCGATTGATGGAGATAAAAAATGCCTCCACGGTTTGTCCGGAAAGGGTACGACCACTGGCATCTGTAATGGTGCCGGAAATCATAATGGGCAGGGAGCGGCCTTTTTCCTCAAACAATTGGTCAACAGCCGCCAGGGCCGCTTTGGCATTGAGCGTGTCGAAGATAGTTTCAATCAGCAGAAGGTCTGCACCGCCGTCCATGAGTCCGCGGGCCTGTTCCAGATAAGCTGCCTGAAGCTCATCGAAGTCCACGGCGCGGAAGCCGGGATTGTTGACATCTGGCGACAAGGATGCTGTTTTGTTGGTCGGGCCGATGGCACCGGCAACATAGCGCGGCTTTTCAGCGCTGGAGAACGCATCAGCCGCCTTTCTGGCAATCTGGGCAGCCGCCATATTGAGTTCGTAGGCCAGCGACTGCATATCGTAGTCGGCCTGCGAAATAGAGGTAGAATTAAAGGTATTCGTTTCGATGATATCGGCGCCGGCCTCGAGATAGGCTCGGTGAATAGCTTCGATAATATGAGGTTGAGTCAGGCAGAGCAAGTCATTATTTCCTTTTACATCGCAGTGGAAATCGGCAAATCGCTCTCCCCGATATGCCGCTTCATCCAGTTTATATTGCTGAATCATGGTACCCATTGCCCCGTCGAGGACGAGGATTCGATGTTGGAGGAGATTCCTAATGTCCGGCTTGATCATTTAAGGTCAATTATGGTGGTGTTCAAAGTAATAGCGAAACAGTTCTTTGGGTGAACTGGTTTAGGATTTGATTCATTCTGCAAATATCGCAAGTCATAAATAAAATCACTGAAAAATAACTAAAGGAAGACAACATGGGATTGCTGCTTCGGTAAAGAAGGAGAAACGGCAGCTCTGAATCCGAAATTGAAAGAAAGTGCCAGGTAAAAATGTTAGACTTATGGCTTATGCGAACATGCCGGATGTAAAATGGAAGATATTTTGGCGATGCCAGGGTTATTTTAACAATAACTGTAATATGGACAAGGGAACAGGTAGGCGAAATGGTTCACCAGGATGCCGAACCCTATACCCGAAAAATTCCCTAATTTTGCGGTATGAGTAAGCAATATGAACAAATTCAGGAGTCCCTGGCCTTTATCAGGGAAAGGGTACAAACCGTCCCAAAATTCGGATTGATTTTAGGCACAGGTTTGGGCAACCTCACCGATGCTATTGAGGTGGAGTTGGAAATTCCATACACCGCCATACCCCACTTCCCGGTTTCTACGGTGCCCGGACACAAAGGGAAGCTGGTTTTTGGCACTCTGGAGGGTTTTCCGGTGGTCTGCATGGCCGGACGTTTTCATTATTACGAAGGTTACTCCATGCGCCAGCTCACCTTTCCCGTTAGGGTATTGAAATTTTTAGGTATTGAGCGACTTTTCATCACCAATGCCTGTGGAGGCTTAAAGCCACATTTGCAGGCCGGCGACTTGGTATTCGTGCAGGACCACATCAATCTGCATGGCGACAATCCGCTGCGCGGAGAGAATGACGAGCGCCTTGGACCGAGGTTTCCAGATATGTTAAACACCTACGACCGAGCGCTGAATGCCCGCGCGCTCGAAATTGCCAAAGTTAATGGCATCAGAGCCTTTGAGGGCGTATATATTTCTCTGCAAGGCCCAAATATGGAGACTCCGGCTGAGTATAAGTTTATGGCAGCGGTTGGTGCCGACGTGGTGGGTATGTCCACCGTTCCCGAAGTATTGGTGGCAAAACACATGGGGCTGCCGGTTTTTGTAGCTTCCGTCGTGTCTAATCAGGGATTCGAGGAAGGCTATACCGAGGAAACCACCTTAGAGGATGTCATTGCCAGGGTGGCCTCCACCGAGCCTAAAGTGCGCAAAGTAATCCTTAGTTTGATGAAGGAACTCTAATGTATGTTAGTTCTGAAGGAAAAGACATCCACAAGTGATATTGTTTCAGAAGCAAGGGGCATTTAGGCGAAGGTGAGAAAATGCTTACCTAAGTAAAGGGGATTACGGACGCAAACACATTTTCCTTGATACATAAATTTTAGTTTCCTGAAAAGCAGGGACAAAGGAGAAATGGCGTAAGGCGATTCCGCCTCATTGACCGGCCTCTTATTTCAACAACCTGTTTGAATTGGCATCTAAGATTACCGGTTTATACGGACAGGTAAAACTTTCTCCCCGAGACCACGGAGAAGTATAGTCATCAGGCAGACAGAGGAGAAATATCCTAAAATGATGGTTAGACTACAATGCTATTTACGTAAATACGGAATATAAAACAGATAAAATAACGCTTACGGAATAGGGCGTCATTCCCATTAGGTGTTTTCCTTTGCCCTTCACCGCATGTCAAAATACATTTTCCAGTCAGAGGGATATCAGGAGATGATTGCTGGGCGAACCGAAAGTGCTTTGGGGCTCAACCGGTTGGCGTTGCAAAATTTTCTATTCAGCAAATTTAACATTCGCGTCATTAAGGAAGCTTTCCAGTAGGAAAAAAGGTTAATTATTCGCCCCCCTTCATTTATACATTTTGGCATCGCCCAAATGTACATTCAAATGGTATGAAACAATGGCATGAAGGTTTTGAAGAGCGACAGCCTGCAAAAACTACCCAAAGTGAATAGGCCTAAACGGCGGTTATTTATTAATCCCCCTATTCCGTAAGCTTCCTGATTCAGCATTTAAAATAAAGTGGTTTTTGAGGCGAAATTGTTCGCTCCATCCACCCACAATAAAAAAACCCCGGCGGCACAAAGCCCCGGGGTTGAATCAAAAACAGCAGGTAAAATCTACATCTTATGGTCTTTTCCGGCAAAACCGGTGCTCATTCAATCTTAAACTCCATGGCATTTCTGCCGAAAACCGGTTTTCCAGATCTTAGCATATCACATTCAATTCGGGAAACTGAATTACAGTCCTCTGGAAAGACTAATCAGCAGGACAACGGCCGTTCCCTGAGATAGTCTTCATGGCATCTTCGGAGGTTTTTAGGATTCAGGCAAACTACCTCATTATCAAAGTGGATATTCCCTGCACCAGTACCAAACGTGCCAGCGGCATAGACTCATTCACCCATGAAAGTTTCTTCGTTTTCCGTTGTAATCACATCACACTTTTGGATGCGTAGGTTAAGTCCGTTGGAAATAGCGCTGAAGTTGCTGTTAGCTGTACCCAACTTTTTCACAAAACAGCTAGCTTCAACTTTTAAGTCTCCTGAGTATTCAATAGCAATACTTCTGGCAAAAGGGTATGAATCGGCCAGATAACACTAAACTACAACGCAAATAGTTATCCGCAGCCCGCGTTTGTCATAAGTGGGCAAAGAGCAGACTCCACCATCGGAACGCTTAAACCTTACTCCATTGTGAAACGGATTGTTGCATAGCGAATCCTTCTACACACAAAAGTCAGAAAATGCCCAAAAAAGACCCAAAAAGTCAGAAATTGCCCGGAAAATCCCGGAAAATCCCGAAAAATCCCCCAATAATCCGACGCACACAATAAGCTATCAACCCAGGGTAGTAGGATAACTCCACGGCTCGAGCGATTTTTGGAAACCAATAAGAAGATTCCCACCTATATATTTTAACTTTCCGCAGGACAAAAGCCTATAACCTTGCCCGACAGACGCACCATGCCCCTACAATTCACATACCCTTCGAATCACCTGATAGAGGCGGGTATGTTCGTTGACCTCTTCGATGAAGGGTTCGTGTTCGAGGTGGTTGGCAGAAATTAATTTGAGCTGGGCAATACGGCCCTTTTTATCCGCAATGCGCTGTACGTATTTGACCCAAAGGCTGCCGTTGTTTTTCACCGCGTAGATTTTGTTATCGCGGATTTCATGCGGACCGGAAATTTCGCGGCAAATTACCAGATCGCCGTTAGAAATCACAGGCTCCATGGAGTTCCCTTTGATGGAAAAGGATACCAGGCCACTTCCCGAGACCCCGGGAATACTGTAGTACTCATGGTCTTCAACTGCAAACCCACCGGCTTCAACTTGTGTGCCGGCAAAAGCCTCCACCGAAGTAAACAGAATGTTGCCTTTGGGAATGAAGAAAGGCTCCGGCTTATGAACGGCTTTGAGATCAAAACCGAACGGCGTGCCGATACCGTCAATGAGATACGACTCATTGATGCCATATTCTCTACAAACCGTACGAGCCTGTTGATAATCAATGCAGCGCTTGTCATCGTCATTGAGAAACGCACGAATGATATGCCCATAAGCGCGATTACCAAGCACTTTTTCGGCAAAATCACCAATACCACGACCTCCGCGGTCGTTTTTAACGATCTCGCCGCGCTCCTCCAATAACTGGAACACTTTGATAAATCTCTCGTTCAGTTGTCGCCGATCATCGCGTATCATAATATTTGTTTTTACTTTCGTCTTGAAAACGTGTGCAAGGTAAAACAAATAATTTATTCAAACAAATAATTTCACCTAATTTTTTTCATTTTCTTCCATGTGGTCTGAACACACTGAACAAATTCAACAACAAATCCGGGAGTACAGCGCCTTTTTAGTACATCTTCGCGACGCTGTAAAGCGGGTCATGGTGGGCCAGGAGACGCTGCTGGAGGGCCTGTTCATAGCCTTGCTGTGCCGGGGGCACGTCCTGCTGGAGGGTATGCCCGGACTGGCCAAAACGCTCTTGATCAGTAGCTTGGCCGAAGTCTTGGACCTTTCCTTTTCCCGGATCCAATTTACCCCTGACCTGATGCCTACGGATATCACCGGGACAGATGTCATTGAGGAAGATCCGGCCACGGGCCGTCGGGGGTTTCGTTTTGTGCCCGGTCCGGTGTTTGCCAATATGTTGTTGGCCGACGAGATCAATCGGACCCCCCCGAAAACGCAGGCCGCCCTGCTCCAGGCGATGCAGGAGTACGCGGTGAGTGCTGGTAACCAGACCCATGCCCTCGCCTTGCCCTTCTTGGTCTTCGCCACACAAAACCCCATCGAGCAAGAGGGGACCTATCCCCTTCCGGAAGCGCAGTTGGATCGTTTCATGTTCCAGGTGTTTGTTCGTTATCCCAACGAAGAGGATGAGGTGCGCATCGTCTCCGAGGCGACCAGCCACAGTAAGGAACCGCTGCGCAAGGTGATTGGTCCAGAAGAGATTCGCCGTTTTCAGCGGTTGGTCTTGCGGGTGCCTGCGGCTGACCATGTCGTTCGGTTTGCGGTCAAGCTTTG
>CAYTNI010000058.1:0-12111 GCA_964439115.1 uncultured Saprospiraceae bacterium | reverse complement strand
AAAATGCATGGCTATTTCGGAATAGAAAGGACTGATGTTGAGCTAGCTCACAATGCCCCACCATTGCGGTATTCGGGTTTTCTTGTCCTTTTAAATTTGAGCGGGGTTAAACCGGGCACTTACGATATTTTTCTTGGATATGAGGACGAAAAAGGGGAAGCTTCTTTTTTTTCAGGAAAAAAAATTGTAATCTCCGATGAATAATTTTTAACATGAAATTAGCAAGTATAGCTTTGCAATCTTCTTATCAGCACGGTAAATATTTGGGTTGGATTTAGATTGTATTCTGAACTGCTTCCTATTTATGCTAATACCCAAGTTAGGTTAATACCTGAATTATCATCATCATAAAATCTATTTGGAAAACAGGAAATAATTCTTTTCTCTTCATTCTTTTCATAAGTGGTGAAGGCTAAGAAAAGTCTATTTTCAACTATGCCAGTACCACCGGCTTTGGGTAGTACTTCACTTTTCTAAACTATCTCCTGACTTCCGCGGTTTTTTTAAAACAAAAAATATTTCAACTGAAATTCAATGCTTTAAGCACATTTTGTGAATGATTTTGGGTGTCCCAGGAATGTTTTTCTAAAAAAAACATCCTTTTTGAAAAACAAAATGTTGATTTATCGAGGTTTCCTTGGATATCAGCTCTCCAATTGTTAGCAAATGCGTTTTTCTTATTTTGTGGCATGTTTATCCGCAAAAAGAAAAATGCCAGTGGCAAGATTAGTGTCCAGGTTATTGACAAGAGCCTGGGAAAGTATATCGTTTTGCATACGGTCGGCAGTTCTTCTGATCCAGCAACCATTGAGCAGTATGTCAGGCTGGCGCGTCAATGGATAAAAGAACGCCAAAAAGTACAAGAATTTGATTTTACTAATGAGCGGGAGCAAATCGAACGCTTAGCGGATTGCATTACCCATTGGGAAATGGCCGGTGTTCAGCTTCTGTTGGGAAAGCTTTTCGACGATATCGGATTTAATGTAATCAAGGACGATATTTTCAGGTATCTGGTTTACTATCGATTGGTATTTCCCCGCAGTAAGCTGAAGACAACCGAATTTTTAGCGAGATATCATGGTATTTTTTGGAGCGAAGATGCGGTTTATCGGTATATGGATAAACTGTACAAAAAGCAAAAAGAAAAGGTACAGGAAATTAGTTACAAGCATACTTTGAAAATACTTGGCGGAGAATTAAAATTAGTTTTTTACGATGTAACCACGATTTATTTCGAAATTGATAATGAAGATAATATACGCAAAACAGGTTTCTCCAAAGACGGAAAAGCTCAGCATCCACAAATTGTACTTGGCCTGTTGGTAAGCGAAAATGGATACCCTTTAACGTATGATATTTTTGAAGGTAATAAATTCGAAGGCCATACGATGTTACCGGTGATAGAAGCCTTTAAAAAGAAGTATTCCCTGGAAAAGTTGGTAATCATAGCCGATGCCGGCTTACTATCGGCTTCCAATGTGGAAGAGCTGAAAAAAGAAAAATATGAATTCATTTTAGGGGCTAGATTGAAAACTGAAAAAAAAGAAATTCAACAGCAGATTCTGTCATTGGAATTAAAAAATGGACAGAGCCATAAGCTCCAAAAAGATGATTTATATCTCGTGGTGAGCTATTCTGAGGATCGAGCCAGGAAAGACAGCTACAATCGCGAAAAGGGGCTTAAAAAGCTTGAAAAGCTACTTAAATCAGGAAAACTAACAAAGGAAAATATCAATAATAAAGGGTACAACAAATTTCTGACGTTACAGGGCAACATTCAGGTTGCACTGGATTCCCAAAAGGTGCAGCAGGATCAAAAATGGGATGGCCTGAAAGGATATTTGACCAATAGCGATCTTACGGAAGAACAAATTATTACCAATTACCGGCAGCTATGGAATATTGAAAAAGCATTTAGGGTTGCTAAAAGTGAATTAAAAATTAGACCAATCTTTCATCGTCTTCAGCGACGAATCGAAGCTCATATCTGTATCACTTTTGCCGCCTACAAGATTTATAAAGAACTGGAACGAGTCCTGGCTGAGCGAAAGGCTACTATAAGTGCCGCAAAGGCAATTGAAATTGCAATGTCCATTTTCGCCATATACTTTGAGATTCCACATTCAAAAGAGCGCTTTCGAAAGCTTTTACTGCCCTCAGATGAGCAAAAATACCTAGCAGAGCTATTTGATTTCTAAATTTGGGTGTCCCAGCGCGGAAGTCAGGAGCCATTATTTTGGAATCACAACGCCCTTGAAGGCTTCGCAATAGCAATCTACGCCAGGCGATGATTGGTTTCAGAAATAGCTTTTTCAATGGCGTGGTGAGATTTCAAGGGCCATTATCGTGGTATATCCTGCAATCAGGGTTAGCAACTTCGGTTTTTTGAAAAAAAACGGGTTTGGCAAAGAAAGAAGCCGAGTTTACAAAGAAGAGGTGGCTGAATTGTAGTGCATGTAGGATATTTACAAAGTACCTCATGAAATAAATTCCATCCACTGTGCATAAATGAGAGAAAAGGAAGGGCAACATGTTTTGACGAAGACCGGTATTGGACAGGGCTGGACAGGAAAGCGCTATTTTTAGTAAAAATAATATTGTTTTTTCACAATTTTCAATATTACATTAATCACAACAAACCCTAAACCCCAGTTTTTTCTCAACAAGCTCGCTTCCACAACGGGGTCAGACCTTCCGGAAAGTTATCCACATAGGAGGTGTAAAATCCATCCAAAACAGTGATATGCTCATCAAAAAAGGCGGAAAAACCTGGAAAAAGCCCCCAATACCCCATTTTTTTGCACGCTCTTTTATGCTCTTTGAAGGTTTAGCTGCCAGAATTTTTTAACCACAAAGGCCACAAAGCAGGTACGAAATACACAAAGTACGAGCACCACAGAATAGCTGGGAATTTCCGCTTTTTCCCAAAACCCCTCCCCCCTTTTTTATGCCCCCTACCCGACACAACCCCGGCCTTTTCCCCCGCCTTTTTTGAAAGCCCGCACAAATAGCCTATCTTTGCATTTTGGATGCATGGGCATCCGATCAGATGTTGAATGGCATGAATCTCAAACTTTTTCTCTCCGGAGGCCTCCTCTTTGCAGCCTCCCTCCTCGTCGCCCAAAACGGTATCATTCGCGGTAATGTATATGACAAAGAAACCGGCGACCCCATCATCTACGGCACCGTCAGACTCCTGAAAACAGACCTGGGCGACAATACCGACGAAGAAGGCTTCTTCACCATCACCAACGTGCCCCCCGGCGATTACCAGATGGTGGCCACTTACGTGGGATACGACAGCGCCGTCGTGGATGTCAGCATCAAAGCCGGTGGCGTCGTCTTCAAAAACATCTACCTCGAACCCGCCACCATCGAACTGAGCGGCGTGGATATCTCCGCCCGCAAAGAACAGGCACGCGCAGACGTCCAGATCTCCAAAATTACCGTCACCACCAAGCAGATACGCTCCCTGCCCTCCACTGGCGGCGAACCCGACATCGCACAGTACCTCCCCGTGCTACCGGGCATCATCTCTACCGGCGACCAGGGCGGCCAGCTCTACATCCGCGGCGGCTCGCCCGTGCAAAACCGCATCCTCCTCGATGGCATGACCATCTACAACCCTTTCCACTCCATTGGCTTCTTCTCCGTATTCGAAACCGAGGCCATCCGCAGCGTGGATGTGCTCACCGGCGGCTTCAACGCCGAACACGGCGGCCGCGTTTCCGCCATTGTAGATATCAAAACCCGCGAAGGCAACCGCAAGGAATTCGGCGGCCTCGTCTCGGCAAGCCCCTTCCAGTCGAAAGTGCTCTTCGAAGGGCCCATCAAGAAATTGCAGGAAGGCGGCGGCGGCAGCACCTCCTTCCTCATCACCGGCAAACACTCCTACCTCGACCAAACCTCCAAGGTGCTCTATAGCTACGCTACCGACACCTCCTTCTACTCCTTCGCCTCCGGCGATACCAGCCTCGCCAACCTCGGCGATATCGGCCTTCCCTTCAGCTTTACCGACCTGTACGCCAAAATGTCCTTCATCGGCGAAAACGGCGGCAAGCTCAACCTGTTCGGGTTCAATTTCACCGACCGCTTCAACTTCGTCAATATCGCCGACCTCGGCTGGACCAATACCGGTGGCGGCGCCAACTTCACCCTCATCCCGCAAAACTCCAATATCCTCATCGAAGGTATCGCCGCCGGCAGCAACTACCTCATCTCCCTCAAAGAGACCGACGGACGCCCGCGCTCCAGCGCCATCAATACCTTCTCCACCATCATGAACTTTACCTCCTTCCACCCCGGAGGTCAGATCAACTACGGCTTTGAATTTACCGGTTTCAATACCGACTTCCGCTTCCAGAACGCCCTCGACGTCAATTTCGAACAAAAAGATTTCAACACCGAAATTGCCGGCTATTTCAAACTCAAGCAACAGCTCGGCAACATCGTCTTCGAACCCGGACTGCGCCTCCAGTACTTCGCCTCCCAGGCCGATATGCAAATCGAACCGCGCCTCGGCGTCAAGATGAACCTCAACGACAACTTCCGCTTCAAGTTCGCCGGCGGCCTCTACTCTCAAAACCTGATCAGCACCGTCAACGAACTCGACGTCGTGAACCTCTTTGTGGGCTTCCTCGCCGGCCCCGAGCGCAGCCTCTTCAAGCCGGGCTCCCGCGAACCCGCCGAAGACCGCATCCAACGCGCCTTCCACGGCGTAGCCGGATTCGAAATTGACCTCTCCAAAAAGACGGAGCTCAACGTCGAGCCATACTACAAGGGCTTCACCCAGCTCATCAGCATCAACCGCAACAAACTGTCCGCCGCCGACCCCGATTTCGAAACCGAAACCGGCCGCGCCTACGGCGTTGACTTCTCCCTGCGCCACGAAACCGAGCGGCTCTACCTCTGGGCCACCTACTCGCTCTCGTACGTGGATCGCGACGATGGCCGCCAGCAGTACTTCACCGTATTTGACCGCCGCCACAATGTAAACCTTTTGCTGTCGTACAACTTCGGCGAAAAGAAGCAGTGGGAGGCGGGGGCGCGCTGGAACCTCGGCTCCGGATTCCCCTTCACACAAACACAGGGTTTTTATCAAAATGTCAACTTTCAGGACCTATTGCTGACCGATGTGCTGACCGGCAATTTCGGGGTGGGCACCATCCTCTCGGAGCAGCGCAACAACGGCCGCCTTTCCTACTATCATCGCCTCGATCTCTCGCTGAAGCGCAGCTTCGAGCTGTCGCGCAAGAGTCGCATTGATGCCAGCTTCAGTCTCACCAACGCCTACAACCGCGAGAATGTGTTCTTTGTGGATCGCATCACCAACAGCCGCGTGAATCAATTGCCCATCCTGCCGAGTCTGGCGCTGACCTTCGCCTTCTAAGCGGGTCGGTAGTCCTTACACCGCTGTTTTCCGGCATACACATTGAAGCGGCCCTCTCGCAGAAAGCCGATGAGGGTCATGCCATTGGTGGCTGCCAGTTCGACGCTGAGGCTGGACGGCGCCCCTACGGCGGCCAGTACCGGCACGCCGGCCATCAGGCTCTTCTGTACCAGTTCGAAGCCGGCGCGGCCACTCACCATCACAATATGACTGCTTAGCGGCACCATGCCCTCCCGCAGCGCCGCACCCACCAACTTATCCACGGCGTTGTGCCGGCCTACATCCTCGCGCAGCAACAGGAGCCTGCCGTCGGCATCGAAGAGTCCGGCGGCGTGGATGCCCCCGGTATGGGCAAAGGCGGCCTGGTGTGTGGCCATGGTGTCGGGCAGCGCAAAGAGCACCTGGGCCGACAGCGCGGGCTCCTCGGGGAGGAGGGTGAAGCAGGTATGGGTTTGCACCATCTCGATGGAGGCTTTGCCGCAAATGCCACAGCTCGAGGCCGTGTAGAAGTGGCGGCTCAGTTGCTGCATGTCGAAGGCAAGTCCGGCGCGGAGCTCGGCGAGGAGTACATTTTCGCGGGCTGTTCCTTCCAGTTGTTCGGCGGCGTAGCGCATCAGGGTGATGTCGTTGGCACGGCCGATGATACCTTCGGTGAAGAGGAAGCCCATGGCCAGGTCGAAGTCGTGACCCGGCGTGCGCATGGTCACGGCTAAGCTTTGACGGCGGCGGGCGTGGGCGGGACCAAAGGCGATTTGTATTTCCAGGGGTTCCTCAACGGCCAGCAGATCCGACTGGTGAAGCAGGGGTTTGTCGCGCTCCACCCGCAGGATATCGCAGGATTGAACGCCGGCCGGAGAATCACCATTCATGCCCTTGTTTTTTTGAAAAAAATCGGCAAAACGCCAAAAATTAAAATTTTTTGCGGCTAATACGGGCAAAAATACGGTTTCCGCGGCGGAAAGACCCTATCTTACCCCTCAAAAACGATGTTTATTCGGATTGCCCTCCTTGCCGGGATAGCCTGGTTATTGATTGCATGTAAAAGAGACCGGATGCCGTTATTTGCCGAGCCGGAGATACATACCGAGGCCTATAACCGCATCCAGGAGATGCTGCTCGATGCCCGGCCGGGCGATACCATTGCCTTGCCGGAGGGCTATTTCGAGTTCGACCGCCCCTTGTCGCTCGACGGCATCCCCGGGGTGGTACTTGCCGGTGCCGGCATTGACAAGACGATATTTTCCTTTCAATACCAGAAAACCGGTGCCGAGGGCATCAAGATTACGGCCGATTCGGTGACGCTGCGGGATTTTACGGTACAGGACACGAAGGGCGACGCCATCAAGCTGCAAAACTGTGCGGGCGTGGTGTTGCTGCGTCTGAAGACCACCTGGCCGGGCGGTCCTGACGAGTCCAATGGCGGCTATGGGCTTTATCCGGTGGCCTGCAGGGGCGTGTTGATTGACAGTTGTGAAGCCTATCACGCTTCTGATGCCGGCATTTACGTGGGGCAGTCGGAGGATGTGGTGGTGCGCAACTGTGTGGCGCGGGGCAATGTGGCGGGGATAGAGATTGAGAACTGTATCCGGTCGGAGGTATATGACAACGTGGCGGAGGGCAACACGGGAGGCATTCTGGTGTTTGACCTGCCCGACTTGCCGCAGGTGAACGGCCACACCTGTCGCATTTACCGCAACCTGATTCAGGACAACAACCAGTCGAACTTTGCGCCGGAGGGCAACATTGTGGGGATTGTGCCGCCCGGCACCGGCATCATATTGCTGGCGGCAAAGGATGTGGAAATCTTTGACAACCGGATTATCGGGCACAAGACCATGGGCACGGCGATTGCCAGCTACCAGATTACGGAGCGCCCGTGGGCGGATACGAGTTACAATCCCTATACGTTTGACATTTTGATACGCGACAACACCTACAGCCGTCGGCGGTCATTGCCTGATTTGACGCGGGAGTTTGGCCAGATGGTCAACATTCTTTTTGCGGGAAAGCCACAGGATATTTTGTACGATGGGATTGTGGACAGCACGCGGCTACAGGGGCCCAACCCGATGGGGATATGCATTTTGCAGGATTCGACCAATCTGCGTTTTGCGAACATTGATGCGGCGCATGATTTTGACAAGGTCAGTACGGTACTGGGACCTTACCGGGATTGTGGGGAGGAGTGAGTGGGGTAGATGGTGATGACCTATTTTAAGTTATTTACCTAGGTATGAAGGCCGTTAAGGCACCGACAGCGAGGAGCGGGCAAATAATTTTTGAAAAGGCCGGAAGAAAGAATTGGCATAAAGAGAACGAAGAACGACAATAATGGGCGTTGCATTGCGGGCGCATTTGCGTCATCGGGTCAATCCATGATTTTGGTAATTTCAGATTATTTTATATTAGATTTTAGGATACTTCAAGATGACCTATATAACTTTGAGTTTCGTCATCATGAAAAAATATTAGAGGACAGGCGATTAGGTTGGAGCCTACCCGACCTAATGAAAAAAGTATTCCTTGTTTTGTATCGTATTACGATCTACATAGCGGGCAGTATGAAACTTGCGGAGGAAAGTACCTGGAGTGGCGGATTACCGGATATGTCATGATTGGAGCGCTTTGAAAAGAGCATATTGGACGAGCACAGGTCAGGGTTTTATTTTCAGTAGAGCATCAAACCTTGGAAGACATGAATATAATTATACTCATTATTGGGGTGACCCTGCCGTTTGTAGGGTATGGGCAGAGTTACACCTCTTACTTAACCGGCGCCACGGCTGATTTTGTCAGCACCCCCCAAGGCGGAATATGTTTAATGGGTGGAGCTACGGAGGACGACCATGCGATGAGATGGTTTCTTCAGCAGGCAGCGGGCGGTGATATTTTGGTGTTGCGGGCAACCGGTGCCGGGGGATACAATACCTATTTATATTCGGAGCTGGGCGTATCCGTTAATTCGGTGGAAACCATTGTATGTCATAGTCCGGCAGCGAGTCATGACCCCTATGTGCTTCAAAAAATTCACCAGGCAGAAGGCATCTGGTTTGCCGGCGGCAATCAGTGGACTTACATCAATTACTGGAGGAATACGCCGGTTGACAGTGCCATTAACCAGGCGATTACCCAAAGGAACATAGTGATTGGTGGTACAAGTGCCGGAATGGCTATTCAGGGGCAGTACTATTTTTCGGCTCAAAATGGCACTGTCAGCTCTGCGGCAGCCCTTGCCAATCCTTTCCACGGCCAGGTAACTGTGGATGCTGCGCCTTTTTTAAACAACTACTTTTTGCGTCAAACCATCACAGACACTCACTTTGACAATCCAAGCCGAAAGGGCAGGCTGGTCTCATTCTTAGCCAGAATTCATGCAGAAGAAGGCGTTTTTGGAAAAGCCATTGCCTGTGATGAATATACCGCCGTATGCATAGATGCGGATGGTATTGCCAAGGTCTTTGGCGGCTTTCCTACGTACGACGACAATGCTTATTTCGTTCAGTCCAATTGTGAACTCGTCAATCCTGCTCCGGAGAACTGTTCTTTTGGCAACCCATTAACCTGGAATTTGGATGGAAAGGCATTAAAAGTATATCAAATCAAAGGAGATGAATCCGGCAGCAAATCCTTTGATTTAAACGACTGGCAATCCGGTGAGGGCGGTATCTGGCATCAATGGAGTGTAACCAACGGTACTTTTTCGGAACAATTGGGCACCCCCATCCTTTGTACGCCATCTTCCGGGAGTGATTATGGGGCCCCCTCTCCTGTTGAGCTCTATCCCAACCCTGCCAGTGATGTCGTACACATCACATGGCATCGGCCCATAAATGACGAGTACCGCATCATCCTTTACGACAGTACCGGCCGGCAGGTAACCTCCAAAACCGTAAATACCGCCCCGCTCATAGCATTGGATATGGCCATACTTAAACCTGGACTGTACTATTGGGTACTTCATGGAAAAAATGGGCCGACCTATTCAGGGAAAATAATAAAACTAAACGGATAAACTGACAATCTATATGGAAATGTACAGCTTAATATGCTATTTTAATTGGGTACCTACCACACCAGGTATTGCATGGGGAACGGCGCTTTACATTAAAAAAACACGGTAAAATGAAAAAAATCAGCCTTGTCTTATGGCTCTGTGTTGTATGGTCAACCCTTTGGGCTCAAACCACCCGGCCAATTGGTGTAAACCTGTCGTACGTTACTGATTATTCTACAGAGCTCGTTTTTACGAACGCTTTCAGGCAATGTCGCCCCTGGATTTCCAGCAATGCCGACAACACCGGCCCCTGGGACACCCAGGTCAACATACCGCTGCGCCCGGACGGATACCCCATTCAAATCCCTTATAATAATGGCGTTGCACCAAGCCAAAAAGTAAAAACCTTATTGCTTTGGGATTTATTCTCTGCGACGCCCACCGGCGTATTTCGATTAAAAACAAGTGGTACCGGGCAGATAAGGCTCTCCAATGGCGCTTCGGGCATTTACAATAGTCCCTGTGATGTTTTGGTACCCGTAAGCGATGCGATAATTCTGGAAATTCTGAGTTCTGATGTCAATGACCCCGTTCATGACATCAGGTTTATCCTGCCTGAATATATTAACAACTACCAGGAGCAGGTTTTTACCGATGAGCTGCTGAGCTTTTTAGCTGATTTTGGAGTTATTCGATTTATGGACTTCACCCAGACCAATGGCTCACCAATAGTTAGCTGGTCAGACAGAACGCCCTCGAATTACTATACACAGGCAAAATCTGGCGGTGCTGCCTGGGAGTATGTCGTGCAATTGGCCAACACCCTGCAAAAGGATATTTGGATAAACATCCCTCACAAAGCCAACGATGCTTATGTGGATAGCCTGGCCTCCTTCATCCAGGCTGGTCTGAACCCAGCCCTGAAGATTTATTTGGAATACAGCAACGAGGTTTGGAACGGCGGCTTCTCTCAACATGCAGACTGTGCACAAATGGCTCAGAACATAGGATTTTCAGGCCAGCCCTGGGAAAGAGCCTGGAAATATACCGCCAAGCGTTCAGCTGATGTATTTGATATTTTCGAGCAGGTTTTTTCCGACGACAGCCGCTTAGTGAAAATCATCCCCTCACAAGCTGCAAACAGTTGGCTGACCAATCAACTGGTCACCTTTTTTAATGACCCCGCCTATAATCCCGGTCAGGTAACTGCAGATGCCATTGCGATAGCTCCATATTTCGGGCATGCAGTAGCCGACAATATCGTTGCCAACAATCAGGTCAATACGATTACAACTCCTCAAATCATAGAGGCGCTGCGCGATGATTTGGCAGAAGCCGGCAACTGGATTACCCAAAATGCCGCGGTGGCCGATAACCACCATTTAACACTGGTGGCTTACGAAGGTGGCCAGCATTTAGTAGGAACCGGGAGTAATATCAACAATGCCGTACTCACTCAAAAACTAATTGCTGCGAACCGAGACTCTGCCATGCAGGCCCTTTATTGCGATTATCTTGATCTTTGGTACCAAAATACTGCAACCCTTTTTTGCCATTATGCTTCCATACAGCGATATTCACCATACGGCAGTTGGGGCTTGATGGAGAGTTTCAGGGATACCCTCAATCCCAAATATGTAGCGCTGCAAAATTGCGTCTTTAATTACAATTTCGTCACTGACCTGGAAGACCAGCCCTCCTCCGCCAATTTCCATGTGTATCCAAATCCCACCTCGGACATGGTGTTCGTCAGCGGCAGTCAAGAGGAAAACCCAAAATTTGCCTTATTCAACACCTTCGGACAATTGCTTTACTCCGGATTTGGAACCACCATTGACCTAAAAAATTATCCGCCTGGATTATATCTGCTGAAAATAAATTTTCAAATCTTTAAGGTCATCAGGCACTAAGGTAAATGTACTAGCCTGTATTCACAATGCGATGGACAGGACGGGAATTTTATCGCGACTGTGAATGAGTTGATATCCACGACAATGCCCGAAAAAAAGAGGCCATGACCTACGCCCTCAGCATGTAAGTGATTGGGGTGATTTTCATAATGAGGTCAGTGTTTGAACTTTTTATTCTCCAGTCGGTGAAATTTTAGCTTTGTTTCTCCGAAATTGATCAGCAGGCCAATTTCGAGATTGTAAGCTTCCAGGTAGTTGATGGCTTGCGCAAAGTGTACAGGCTCTAACTGTTTGAGTGCCTTTAGCTCCACACTGATTTTATTTTCTACCAGAAAATCTACCCGCCTTGTACCTACTTGTTCTTCCTTGTAAAAAATGGGCATTACAAATTCACGGGCAAAGTCCATTCCCTGCAAATTCATTTCAAATTCAAGTGCCCTTTGATAAACTACCTCCTGGAAACCATTGCCCAACAGCTTATGCACTTCCATAGCACAGCCAATGATTTTGCCTGTTAATTCCGAATATTTATATACTTCCTTAATCATATCCATCTTATTCATCATTCAAAATCACCGTTCAGACGTTTGCCGGGAATATCGCCTGGACTGTGATTTTTGTGATTGGTGTGATTGGAATGAGGCCATGGGGATGCCCAAGGAAAAGAGGCCATGACTTACGCCTTCGGCGTGTAGGTGATTGGAATGATGCCTTGACAATGCCCAAGGAAAAGAGGCCATGACTTGCTCCCTTTGGCATGTAGGTGATTGGGGTGATTTTCATAATGAGGTCAGTGTTTGAACTTTTTATTCTCCAGT
>CAYTNI010000057.1:0-12233 GCA_964439115.1 uncultured Saprospiraceae bacterium | reverse complement strand
AACCCGGGTTCGGGATTTGCCTGTAAAAGGCTGCCGCTTCACGGGTATTCGTTTGAACTTTCCGGCCGGCAATTTAGACGAATATTTTATCCACTTGCGACGGGTTGACCTCCCATTTGGTAAATACGGGTCATAGTAATGGCTTTTGCCTGCGCGCTGGTACCATGGATAGCCTTGGACCTTGTATGTGATTTTACAGTTTTCGGATGCTCCTCAGGGAATGTTTTTTTGATAAAACATTCAAATGTCCAATGCGGTCTTTAGAGGCCTTTATATGCGATGGAAACCAGCAAGTCATTGCAATAATGCGAAAAAGGAAGAGGAATGTATTGCAGATTAGCATAAGTGTGTTAGGCGAAAGGGTAAAATTTAGAATAAAAGCTTGTATCTACTATATTAAAATCCGCTTATGAAAACGTTAATGATATTTTTAACGCGACCAATAAGATGAAAAAACACCTGATTGCCCTTGGGATGATAATGGCAGGCACTCTCGGTACACTTGCCGCACAATCGCCCTCTGACAGAGCCTTTGACAAATTGGAAAAAGCGCGTACGGAGAGCTGGCCTCCGGAGCGCGTCCATGGCAGAAGCTCTTTGGGGTACGCCTTGCAGCAGGTGTTCAGGCGGCATGTAGAGTTTTGTGGGTTCAAGGTTGCGGAAGGCAGCCGGGATTTTGTGCCGCCCGATGTGGTTCGTTTTTTGGGGCGTCGAAATTTGCGTACGCCCGTGGAAACCGCGGATATTTCCGGAGGCGGGCTTTTGAACTATGTCTTTCACGAAACCGAACGCAATCTGCCTTTCTCCTCCGTAAGATTTTCGCCTACAAAAGTGCTGCGATTGCCGGGAATGCCCCAACCTTTCGTCGTACAACCCGACGAACATTTTGATACATTCATACTGACAAAAACCTGTGGGGGATATCTCAAATCGGCTTTGGATGCCGGCTTTGAGCCTCCTTATCTGGCATTTAAATCTGCTCTTGACACCGATGCGCGGCGAGAATCCTCTGTCATGGCACTTTCCGGATCCTTTGTTTCACCCCTCCAGGTTGCATTTTCGCGGGGGGACCGCCATACGTCCGAATTTTATATGAAATTGTGGCAGTTTTATCGCGACTTTCCGGAATATATTGGCAAAGCTTATTTTTTAAGGGAATTTCAGGGTGTGGTTATTAAACACATTGCCACAGCCGATGAGAATGCCCGCATTGAGTCTGAAATTTCCTTCAATCTGAACGGCCCTCTTCCTGCGCGATTAAAGGGCGTTTTCGGTGGGGGTACCTCCCGCGAAGGAAATTTTTCTGGCACGGATTGGCAGACGATTCTTTTTGCTGATTTCGATGCCTCCTATCGCCGGGAGGCTTTATTCGCTCCGTTGCCAACTCCGGCAGAAATACGGCGGTATTTTGAAGGTCTCAGGCCTGTGGCCTATTTAGGCGATGGGTTAGCTTCCCTTGTTGAAGGAGTTCCTTTCCAGCATGTGGTGGAATTACCTGGTGTGCCGCAGGAAATGTCTGCCGGATTTTGGGAGATTGAGCAAATCGCCTCCGGGTGTTTCGAACAGATGCCGGCACTTGATGCTGCGTATTTTACAAAGGGTGATCAATACGGCTGCCGTTTTATGTTGCTCGGGAAGCCCGCACCAAGTCAGTTTTTGTTACATCAGGGCGCCAGGGTAGGTATGGCCAGACTAATATATACCTTGCGGAGCAAACAGCCAATTGGCGGAGAATACATTCGCATCCGCATTGACGCGGAAGCCCCCACGAGTATCCATCCATTAGCCGCCATGGGGCGTGGTGAGTTCAATATCGGGAAAAAGGAAAACAAGCATTTCTCCCTGCAATGGCAATTTGAAATTCAGGTTGAAGACGGAGACAATCCGGTGGACTTTTCCGTTGTGCCATTGGTTGATGCCATTGACCTGCGCGATGCCGACGGCCCCATTGCCATGCGGATTGCTGAGGTACAGGCAGATCCGGTGCGCAAGCAATTCATGGTAACCATCGAAACTGAGCAAACCTGGCCTTTGGATCGGATCGATGACCAGAACCTTCGTGCCTATAATCTGTGCATGGATATACATCTAAAAAGTCGCCGAAGCGAGTCTTTCGCAGTCCGGAATGTTCAGGGAGCCATTTTTTTGCCGGGCATCAGGCCTGAAATTATCCAACCGGAAGGAGATAGCGATGGGGGAGGGGAGTGAGTAAAACGCATCCTGATACGAACCAAAACTTTGGAGGGGTGTTCCTGAAAATGTGAAGACTATTGCTCCACAAGTCAGTAAAGTGGCTCAACTCACCGGGCACGAAGCTGCGCTTTTTGCTATTGCGGCAGATGCAGCGCCGGGATTCTTTTTTTCCGGGGGAGGAGATGGTTGGCTGGTGCACTGGAATGTCGCTGAGCCTGGGTTGGGACGCCTGGTTGCCAAAACGGAATTCCAGATTTTTTCTTTGTTGCATCTTTCCCAAATACAAACCCTGGTAGCCGGTAATATGCACGGCGGGGTACATTGGATTTCGCTGGAAGAAGGAGGTTTCACGCGCAATATAGCACACCATCGGCGGGGGGTATTCGCGCTCCATGCTGTAGATGATTCGGTATTCAGCGCCGGGGGGGAAGGATTGCTGACCCGGTGGTCTGCGTCTGAGTGGCGTACTATTGAAAGTTTGGCTCTTAGCAACAGGAGTCTCCGTACCCTGGATTATTGTCCTTCGCGGAGAGAGCTGGCAGTCGGCTCCAGTGATGCATCAATTTATATCCTGGACGTGGATAGTCTGGCTATTCGCTACGTGCTATCCGATGCACACAGTAATTCGGTTTTTTCGGTGCGATACACCCCTGATGGGCGTTATTTACTCAGCGGAGGACGCGATGCTTATCTGCGCATTTGGGAGTGTGATGCCGCTTTTCGGGAGGTTTCTGCCCAGCCGGCCCACTGGTACACGATAAACTCTATTGCCTGGAGCCCTAACGGGCGGTTTTTTGCCACGGCAAGCAGAGACCGTACCATAAAAATTTGGGATGCAGGCAATTTTCAGTTGTTGAAAGTGCTGGATACCATTCGGTACGGAGGTCATATCCGCTCTGTGAATGTATTGACCTGGCTGGCAGGTCCCGACTTGCTGGTATCGGGAAGTGATGACCGCAGTGCTATCCTTTGGGAAATAAAATAGCAAATTAGTTCTACATTTGCTTTTCCTTACTTCATTTGAAATGATCCTGAGTGATACCCGAATTCTGGAAGGCCTTGCCTCCGGACAAATTGTGATAGAACCATTCCGCCAGGACTGCCTGGGGACCAATTCCTATGACGTACATTTGGGCAAATGGCTCGCGTGTTATCGGGAGGGCATACTGGATGCCCGGAAGCACAATGAAATTGAATATTTTGAAATCCCGGACGAGGGATTTATCCTTCAACCCGGAACCTTGTATCTCGGTGTGACCGAAGAATACACCGAAACCTTTAATGCGGTGCCGTTTTTGGAAGGAAAATCCAGTGTGGGGCGTCTGGGTATTGACATTCATGCCACGGCTGGTAAAGGGGACGTGGGTTTTTGCAATCACTGGACGCTTGAAATTTCCTGCACCCAGCCCGTTCGGGTCTATGCCGGCATGCCCATCGGACAATTGATATATTTTATGGTGGATGGCCCCATTCAAAACTACTACCACCTCAAACAGGGCGCCAAGTACAACGCACGATCGGAAAAACCGGTAGAAAGTATGATGTGGCGCAATAAATTCTGAACGGATCTGCTCCGAGAACGGATTATTTTCAATTCAAAAGTTGGTGAATGAACCGGCCAATTTTGCTCACATCCTTGGCTCCTGGTGCAATTTCAAAACCTTGGCTTAGATCAACACCGGCAAAATAGGGATGTTTTAGTGTTCGAATAGCGTCAGCGTCTTCTTCTACAATGCTTCCGCCGAGAAGGAAGGGTAGTGGCCCCTGATAGCGCTGCAAAATCTCCCAGGAAAAAGGTCCTCCCGCCCCATCGTAACCGGCTCCATGTGTTTGGAACAATACCGACTGGCACCAAGGAGCAAATTTCAATACGGCTTCGCTTTCGAAATTAGCATCTACCTTAAAAACCTTGATAAGGTCTGCACTTCTCATAGAGGAGATGCTTCGAAAACTGTGGATTTCCCTACAATAATCAGCACTTTCCTCACCCTGAAACTGTACAAAGTCGAGTTGGTAGTCGTGAATGGCATTGAGTACCGTTTCAATTTCGGCATTGGCAAAAACGCCCACCAAGGAAGGTCTTGCATTGTTTTTTCTGGAGCTATGCAACCACTTTTCCAGTACTTCAGAACCTGCAAATTGGGGCGAAGCAGGAATCATGACCAGCCCCAGATAGTTGACGCCCAGTTCGGAAAGTTCCATGATGTCCGCAGGCCGTCGAAGGCCGCATACCTTTATTTGCATGGTCGGTTGGATTATGCTATCGAGCCCTGGAGCAGTTGATCCAGGTTTTTTATTTTTTGTAGAAAGCTTTTACAGGCGGCACCAGGATTTTCCTCGCGCAGAAAGTGAGCGCCGATGATGAACCCGTGGAAGCCTGCATGCCTCAAATCTACGACAGTTTGAGGGTCGTTGAGTCCGCCCCAAGAAATTTTTGTGATCTCCCTCGGCAGAATGGGCAGCAATTGCCAGGAGTGGGTGATATCTGCCTCGAAAGGATACTGCCAACTTCGGTTATTGACCATAATAATATCAATAAATGGATTTAGATAATCCAGGTGGGATGCTGAATTAATTTCAAGGACGACTTCCATGCCCAGGGATTGGGCAAGTTGCGCCAGGGATTCCAAGTGCTTATAATCGAGCAGATCTGGGATAAGTACTATAGCATCGGCTCCGAGTGCCCGGGCTTCGTAAAGCTGATAATGCTCCAAAATGAAGTCGTATTGCAGGATCGGGTATGAAAAACTTTGTTTGGCAAGGGAAAGATCACTGGTATTGCCGCCATAGTGGGAGTCAGTGTGAATCATCGGTGCTGACGCGCCGGCTGAATGAAAAGCTTCCGGCAGTTCGGAGAAGGAATTTGTCTTCAGCAATTCCCCAGATGGGGGAAAAAATCGCTTGCATTCTGCGATGATACCATGGTTAGAAGCAATTGAAAGCGTGCTTGACAACGAAATGGTGGGATTATTATCCAAACTGCCATTTTCGAAAAACCGAATGGGGTGCGCATTCTTTCGTAGCGCTGTTTCCTTTCGCTTGCGGGCAATTATCCCGGCGGTAAAGTCCATATTATTTTTTGAGTATCGTTGCTAATTCAAGTAAAACGTTTATTTTTGTAGTGGTTTGTCCTTTTTTTATTAAATTAACAATTTTTCGAGTGGATTACGAAAGGAATCACAAACAAGACACGGTGTATTCACTGAAGATGAAGGCCGGCAAACGGAGGACTTACTTCTTCGATGTGCGTCGGACGAAGGGAGATGATTACTACCTCACGCTCACAGAGAGCACCAAAAAAATGCATGGCGATGGTTATGAGCGGCACAAAATTTTCCTGTACAAGGAGGATTTTAACCGCTTTATGGAGTTTCTCCAGGATGCCATAAACCATGTCAAGACAGACCTTTTGCCGGATTATGACTATGATGAATTCAACCGGTATGAGGAGGAAGATATGGAGCAGAATGACAATCCGCCAAGGGAGCGTCAGCCTCGTGAGCAGATTAGTCGCCAGGAGCCTAAAGACATTGAGCCTCACGAGGATGACATGACCTGGTGAGCAAAACCTCAATCTGTAAGGATGCGTCTCGCTGACTTATTCAAGGTGCGCCGATGGCTGATGCCCCTCCATCGGCGCACCTGTTTTGAGGTTACACTACGATATTAATCATCCTACCGGGCACTACGATGATTTTACGCACCGGCTTGCCCTCAATCCAGCGTTGTACCAACTCCATGGCGAGTGCTGCCTTTTCCAGTTCTTCAGGCGTATAGGAAACCGGAAACTTGCCGGTATCTCTGAGTTTGCCATTGATGCTGATGGGGTAGGTGACTTCATCTTCTTCCAGCCACGATTCGTCGCACACAGGGAATGCGGCATGGTGAACGCTTCCGCTGTGGCCAAGATGGTGCCAGAGTTCTTCTGCTGTAAATGGTGCAAAGGGTGCGAGGAGCCGTACCATAGGTTCCAGTACCTGCCGATTAGCACATTCCAGGCGCTTAAACTCATTAACCGCCATCATAAAGGCACTGACGCAGGTGTTGAATGAAAATCGCTCAATATCTTCTGTGATTTTTTTGATGGCCGTATGGAGCGCTTTCATTTCGGCTTTGGATGGGGTTTCCTCCTGCAACAATACGGCATCCTGGCCATTAAAAAACAGCGACCAAAACCGGCGGAGGAATTTACTTACACCATCAATGCCCTTGGTATTCCAGGGCTTGCCATCCTCTATTGGACCCAGAAACATTTCGTACATGCGGAAACAATCGGCGCCATAGCGATCTACTACATCATCGGGATTGATGACGTTGTACTTGGATTTAGACATTTTTCCTACCTCTGACGCAGTAAGCAGATGAGATTCGGAAATGTCCTTTTTGGGTGTGAATACGCCTTTGTGGTAAACACCACCTGTGCATTCAAAGATGGCGTCAGCGTATTCCGGGCGCCATTGGATGAACTGCTGGATACCATCTTTGTCAAGGAAAGAGTTCGGTTGCCCATACCCTTCGACATAATCAATCAATATCGGAATTTTTGCGAATTCCTTACCCTCTCTTTCCTCTTCAGCAGCCACGTTGGTACAGACGAAGCGGGTAAAACCATTTTCCTTTTCCTTTTGCATCATCAGGTATTCAATTACACCCTGAATCATACCCTGATTGATGAGTTTTTTGGCGTATTCCCGTTCCGGCACTAAGCCGAGGTCATAGAGGAAATGGTTCCAGAACCTGCTGTAAAGCAAGTGCCCCACGGCGTGTTCGGATCCACCGACATAGAGATCTACGGCACGCCAGTACTCGATAGCCTCTTTGGAGGCGAAAGCTTTTTCATTGTGGGGATCCATGTAGCGATACCAATACCAGGAGGAACCGGCCCAGCCGGGCATGGTATTGAGTTCATAATCGTATTTGCCCTGGTATTTCCAGTTTTCGGCTCTGCCGAGCGGGGGTTCACCGTTATCGGTTGGAAGATATTTGTCCACTTCAGGTAACAGCAGCGGCAATTCTGAGGGGTCTAACGGGCAGGGCACTCCATCTTTCCAATAAATGGGCACCGGCTCTCCCCAATACCGCTGCCTGCTGAAAATGGCATTCCGCATGCGGTATTGTACCTTTCCTTTACCCAATCCTTTTTCTTCCAGCCACTGAATCAGTACGGGAATGGCTTCTTCGTAGGTCATTCCGTTGATCAACCCGGAATTGATGTAACGGCCCTCTTTGGTGGGGTCAGCGGCAGAGGTAATATCCTGCTGAGCATCCAGGATGGGAATGATAGGCAGATCGAAATGCTGGGCGAAATTCCAGTCGCGTTGGTCACCGGAGGGAACGGCCATCACTGCGCCGGTTCCATAGTTGGCAAGCACATAATCGGCAATAAAAACGGGTACTTTCTGATTATTGAAAGGATTGATGCAATAGGCCCCTGTAAAGGCCCCGGTTACCCGTTTGACTTCTGACATCCGTTCAATATCGCTGCGGGAACCGGCCCATTTCACATAGGTTTCTACTTCTGCCTGTTGGTCAGCGGTAGTAATATGAGGCACCAGCTCGTGCTCTGGGGCAAGCACCATGAAGGAAACACCGAAAATAGTGTCTATACGCGTGGTAAAGACCTCCACGAAAGTATTGGGATGCTCATCCAGCGGGAATTTTACCGAAGCGCCCTGGGAGCGCCCTATCCAATTGCGCTGTTGTTCTTTAAGGCTTTCTGACCATTCCACTTCATTTAATCCGTTGAGGAGGCGATCGGCGTAAGCGGTGATGCGCATACTCCATTGCTTCATGAGCTTGCGTTCTACCGGATGGCCTCCACGTTCACTCAGGCCGTCTTTCACTTCGTCATTGGAAAGTACAGCGCGCAAGGCCGGGCACCAATTCACGTAGCTTTCTTCCGGAAAGGTGAGGCGGTAGTGGAGTAGAAAATTTCCTTTTTCCACGTCGCTCATGTTGGCCCATTCTGCGGCAGAAACCAATGGCGTGTCGTCGTCGCAAGCAGCGCGGATAGCCGCATTGCCGGATTGGGCGAGTCTGTCTTCAAGATTAGCAATTGGCAGCGCCTTGTCGGCATCCAGATCGTAGTAATGGTGAAAAAGCTTCAGGAAAATCCATTGTGTCCACTTGTAGTACTCTGGCTCACTGGTATTGACCTCCCTGCTCCAGTCGAAACTGAAACCCAGATTGCCCAGTTGCTCCCGGTAGCGCTTCACATTGTTAGCGGTGGTGATGGTGGGGTGAATTCCAGTGTCAATGGCATATTGCTCCGCCGGCAGGCCAAATGCATCAAAGCCCATAGGATGGAGCACATTAAACCCTTTCATCCGCTTGTAACGCGAATAAATATCTGATGCGATGTAACCGAGCGGATGCCCTACATGCAATCCCGCACCAGAGGGATACGGAAACATGTCCAGGACATAGAACTTAGGCTTTTCACCTCCGTTTTCTACCTTATAGACCTGCTGATTATCCCAATATTCCTTCCATTTTTTTTCAATCTCCCGCGGGTTGTATTCCATGATGACTAATTTTAGCGCTTCAATAAAAAGTTTCTTTGCTTATACCAGGGCGCGAAATTAAAAAAAGTTCTATTTTTGCGGGGCTTTTTCGAAACGCCTCCGCTGTGGAGGTCGTTTTTTTATGTACCTTTTAAACTCAAGTGCATGGCTACCAGGAAGAAGAGCGTCAAAAAGGCAGACGAGACGCTCGTTGATATTGTTGAGGTCAAAGAACAGGCCGAAGATTTTTTTGAACAGTACCGCACAATTATACTCGGCGGCATCACCCTCTTAGTGGTGGTAGTAGGTGGTTGGTTTGCGTACACCAACCTTTATAAGGAGCCTCGGCAAAAAGAAGCCGTGGAGCAAATGTTTCAGGCACAAGTGCAATTTGAGAAAGACTCTTTCTCCCTTGCCTTGACCAACCCCGGTGGTGGCAAAGGTTTCCTCGAGGTTATTGAGGGATATAAAGGTACGCCCGCTGCCAACCTCGCGCTTTATTACGCCGGTATATCCTACCTCAATCTGGGTCAGTACGATGCCGCCATTGATTATCTCAAGGACTTCAGCCCGGCAGGCGAGGTGCTCCCCGCCATGAAATCCGGTGCGCTCGGCGATGCCTACTCCGAAAAGGGAGATTTTGGTGCAGCCATGAGCTACTACAAAAAGGCCGCCGGAGGGGAAAATGAGTTGCTGACACCTTATTACCTTAAGAAAATTGGTCTCCTCCACGAGAAAAATGGGGAATTGGAGGCTGCCAAAAAGGCTTATGAGCGAATCAAAGCGGATTATCCCAACTCACCCGATGGAAGAGATATTGAAAAATATATCATCCGCGTGGAAGCTAAAGGGTAATCTATCTCTAATATTCCTTACTTCACCCAATCGTCCTGCGATCCGGCAATGCCCAGGTAATCGCAGGACGATTTTCTTTTAAATGCTAAACTATGGAAAATCCTGAAATCGTCAGTACCTCTTCTATCCATATCCAGGTAGGTCTGGACACAGATAATTTCCCCGTTGAAATCTCCTGGAACGCCGACCAGTCACCCGGCGAAGAACCCCAGGTTTGTAAAGCCATGCTGCTCGCACTGTTCGATAAAGAAAACAGAGAAACCGTAAAGATTGACCTATGGACAAGCGACATGCAGGTGATGGAAATGGATAGGTTCTTCTTCCAAACCCTTAGAGGGCTTGCCGATACCTATCACAAGGCTACCCGTAACGCACGCCTCGCATCGGCCATGCAGCAGTTCGTCCAATTCTTTGGAGAGGAAACTGAAATTATCCCGCGTGAAAACGGTAAATCATAAACCTTTCAGTGGCTTTTAATCCCTCTTTAGCAGTTTCTGGGTATTTGACGCCTTATGTGATATCCTCACCGCTGTATTGCACTAACCCACTCCACATTAACATATAGTATTGTAATACCCAAACAGCAGGGGCTTTGCCATTGATTTGGCAAAGCCCCTGTGACGTAGTTTATGTCCTCTCAGAGGAGTGATTATCGCATCAGCGTTACTTCTCCGGTAAGTATCTCCCGGCGGCCATCCAGAAACTCAATCTCCACCACTGCTACAAAGACAGCCGGATTCATAGGGGAACCATTAAAACTACCATCCCATCCGTACTGCGGGTCGTTCGCAGGGAAAGAGGCCTGCTGGAAAACCATATTTCCCCAACGATCGAATATGCGAAAACTATTTACCAGTTTTACACCGCTATCGGCAAAGATATACAGCAAGTCATTGATGTTATCGCCATTGGGACTGAATACATTGGGGAGGAAGGTAGAGGTGTTCTTATCTATAAAAATTCGAACCGTGGCTTCCGCACTACAACCCAAACTATCAAAAGCGATTAAACGATAAGCTATATTGGTGAAGGGGCGGGCATAGGTAATCGCACTCCCCGGATTGCTCAGAGCCGTATCCGGAAGCCATCGCACTGATGCAATGGAGAAATTCGCTAAACCTTCCAATAATACACTGTCGCCCAGTTGAAGACGAATATCAGGCCCCAAATCAAGTGTGTAAACCTGCGGATTTGGAACAGAGATAACAGAATCTCCCCTGCATCCATTGCCGTTCTCTACAGTTACTTCGTAAAGTCCTGCCTGTAAGCCCCTTATTTCCGCCGGTAAGACGCCGGTCTGGATGCTGTTGTTCCCTACGCTAATCTTATACGGGCCGCTTCCTCCAGTAATGTTTTCAATGCGAATGAAACCAAATTCTCCGTCCAGACAGGTAGCCCCTGTTCCGGAGGCACTGAAACGAACAGGCGCGGGGTCATTCAATACCACACTGGCATTAGCCGTACACCCAATCGCATCTGTAACAGTGACCTGATAATTTCCAGCGTTCAAATTTGTAGGATTTTGTACGCCGTCAAGGGTATCTATACTCCAAGTCCACAAAAATGGCCCCGTAGCGTTGCTGATTTGTGACAAAATGCTGCCGGTGTTTTCTCCAGCACAGCGCGGATCCCTTCCCTGAAGGGTCAAACTGATATTGCAAATCGGTGCGTCAATCACAAAGGAACAGGTTGCCGTGCAGCCACGGGCATCCGTCACTGTAACCATATAACTTCCCGCCTGAAGTCCGGTAACAGATGCCGTTCCGGCAAGCGGTTGGCTCTGCTGGCCAATTCCGGGGCCATTCCAGCTGATGGTGTAGCCGGGGGTGCCACCATTAATCTGGATTCCTGCTACACCGTTGCTCCCTCCCACCGTCGTCGCCGGACTTTGTTGCGTACAATTGATGCTCAGGGACGCAGGATCGCTTAAAGTAATCTCCGCAGTCGCCGTGCATCCTATCGCATCGGTTACCGTTACAGCGTAATTGCCAGCTGAAAGTCCCGAGGGGTTTTGAATGCCGTCCAGAGCATCATCATTCCAGTCAAACTGCAAGGAACCGCTTGCATTGCTGACTGCTGTATTAACGGAGCCGGAAGCACTACCTGCACATGCCGGCTGAATACCCGATAAAACTACAGAAACATTACATATCGGAGCAGAAATTACGAACGAACATTCGTTTGTACAACCATTGGAGTCTGTGACTATTACCGAATAGCTTCCGGCGGGTAGGCCTGTTATCGTTGTCGGTCCTGCATCGGGCTGAACCCTGGAACCGGATGCCGCACCGCTCCAACTGATGGTGTATCCTGCGGTTCCGCCTTCGATAGTAAACGCTGCAACGCCATCGCTGCCGCCAACTGTCGTTACCGGGCTTTGTTGCGTGCAGTTGATGCTCAGTAGCGGAGGATTAGTTAGCGCAGTGTTGGCACTTGCCGTACAGCCAATCGCATCGGTAACCGTAAGGGCATAAGTGCCGGCAGGGATGTTTTGCGGGTTTTGAATACCATCCAGCGTGTTGACGCTCCAGTCGAATTGTAACATCCCGGTGGCATTACTTACCTGAGCCTGGATTGCTCCCGTGGCTTCATTATGACAACGTGGCTGGGTGGGTACAAGCGAAAGATTAATATTACAAATCGGCGCCTCTATATTGAAGCTACAAGTGTCAGAACAACCAT
>CAYTNI010000056.1:0-12238 GCA_964439115.1 uncultured Saprospiraceae bacterium | reverse complement strand
CAACGGTCAGCAAACTCGAGGTACCTTTGATTTTGTCAAAAGGCTCAAATCGCTTAGAGTGGATTAACGCAAACATGGCCCGGGAAAGCTCGGGCATTTCCACCGGGAGGTTCCCGTTTTCCAAAATCCATTTCACATTGCGCAAAGCAAATGGAATACTCTCGAGGAAATGTTCCTTGCGTTCGTATAACCCGCGAAATCCGTAAGTACCGAAGGTTTGTATGCTTCGAATTAGGACATAGCCATAGTAGTATTGTATGAATGCTTCCCGATTGATATCTACAAGTTGCCCTGCGGTATGCATGTAATGCTCCAGCAATTCCTGCCGGATATCTTCCGGCATACCGGCCTTGGCCTGATAGAGCAGCGAGGCCAGATCGTATTGCAGGGCACCCTTTCTTCCACCCTGATAATCTATAAAATATGGCTCCCCGCTCTTGATCATGATGTTCCGCGTCTGGAAATCGCGGAACATAAAAAAATTAGAATCCGCCTCCAGGAGAAAATCAGCAAGTCGTTGAAAATCTTCTTCCAGTGCCTGTTCATCAAATTGAATGTAGGCAAGCCGGAGAAAATAATATTTAAATGTATTGAAATCCCACATCATAGACTGCCGGTCAAAAGCCTGGCGGGGATAACAATGACTGTAATCCAATTCTTTTCCACCCTCAATCTGGAGGCGTGCTAATTGTTCGACAGCCTTGCGATAAATCTGCACCAGGTAGTCGGGGAAATAATCTCCCTTTTGCAAAAGGTAGCTGTACAAGGTGGTGGAACCAAGGTCTTCCTGCAAGTAAACGTCCTTTTCCAGGTCTTCTGCATAAATTTCAGGTACGGGAAGCCCCTTGGATTTAAAATGCCTGCTGAAGTAGATAAAGGCGTGGTTTTCTTTCCTATTGGGGTTGAAGGCTCCGATGGCAGTTTTGGACTGGCTTTGCAGCCGATAATAGACGCGCTGAGAACCCGAAGGAGCCAGGGGAAGCACCAGATAAGGGCTTTCTCCTGACCATTGCTCGAAAAGATTTGCCAGAATATGTTCAATCTTTATAGGTACCATGAAGGATAACTGAATTTGGGGTACGAAGGTATATATTTACAACTGCATGTGTACTTTTGTTGTATTGTTTTGCCATTCGCCTGATTAAACTCAGGTTTTGGCTGTCCCCGCGTATCAAGCAAAAAACCATGACCGATCTGATTCCCATTATTCGACCTTCTGCTGAAAGCACGTATGCTTCAGAACTCGAGGCCCTTGCAGCCACCGACGAGTTGCCGAGGCCGGTCAACTGGCGGCTTTCTCCCCAGGCTGTCGTCACCTATTTAATGGGCGGGACGCTTCCCGGTGATACTTGGATTGAGCCAAAATATTTTGGCAACCGCCGTCTTATTGAAATTGCTGTGGCAACGCTGGCCACCGATCGCGCCTTGCTGTTGTCGGGCATTCCGGGTACGGCCAAGACCTGGGTATCCGAGCACCTCGCCGCAGCAATCAGCGGAGATTCCACCCTGCTGGTGCAAGGCAGCGCAGGGATGAACGAAGACCTGCTCCGCTACGGATGGAACTACGCCAGATTGATTGCCGAAGGTCCTGGTACAGCCTCACTCGTGCCAAGCCCGGTAATGCACGCCATGCAACACGGAAAAATTGCCCGCGTAGAAGAGCTTACGCGTATCCCGGCAGATATTCAGGATACCCTTATCACCATTTTATCTGAAAAAACACTGCCCATCCCTGAGCTGAACCTAAGCATCCAGGCCCGCCAGGGATTTAACCTGATTGCCACAGCCAACGACCGCGATAAAGGCGTCAATGAGATGTCGAGCGCCTTGCGACGCCGTTTCAACACCGTAATTTTGCCACTTCCCGAAAAGTTGGAGGAGGAGGTCGCCATCGTGGCCAACCGCGTAGAGCGAACCGGAAAAGCACTGAAACTGCCCGAATCCTCAGCCCCCCTGGCAGAAATTCGCCGCTTAGTGACCATTTTCCGCGAGCTGAGAAGCGGAAAAACCGAAGATGGCCGCTCCCGACTCAAATCACCGAGTGCGACCCTCAGCACGGCGGAAGCCATTTCCGTAATCACCCATGGACAAGCGCTGGCGCTCCATTTCGGCGATGGAGTCATCAAAGCAAATGACCTGGCAGCAGGCATCCTGGGGGCTGTAGTCAAAGACCCCGGCCAGGATGCCGTGGCGTGGCAGGAATATCTTGAAACAGTAGTGAAAGAACGCAGCGAGTGGCTTGACCTTTACAGGGCATGTAAATCACTCCTTTAAACTCTGAACCAATAACATTTTCGAACCGCATCGCCCTCGGCATTGTTGCCTGTGTGTGAAAAATTAAAGAGATGTTTCCCGAATACGATGTCATTGTGGTAGGTGCCGGCCATGCCGGTTGCGAAGCGGCGGTTGCTGCTGCTAATCTCGGCTCCCGCGTGCTGCTGGCCACCATGAACATGCAAACTATCGCACAGATGTCGTGCAATCCTGCCATGGGTGGCGTAGCCAAAGGTCAGATCGTGCGCGAAATTGACGCCCTCGGCGGATATTCCGGCATAGTGACAGACCACACCATGGTACAGTTTCGCATGTTGAACCGCTCCAAAGGGCCGGCGATGTGGAGCCCGCGTGCACAAAGCGACCGCATGCAATTTGCCCGCAAATGGCGCCAAATGCTGGAAGCGCATCCCTTAGTGGATTTTTGGCAGGACATGGTCAGCGGCATTTTGGTCAAAGACGGCCGCGTTTGTGGCGTCCGGACAGGCATGGGGCTCGAAATTCAAGGAAAAGCTGTGGTGCTCACCAATGGCACTTTTCTCAACGGGCTAATTCACATTGGCGAAAAGCAACTCGGCGGCGGGCGAGCCGGAGAAAGTGCTGCCCGCGGCATTACCGAGCAACTCGTGGAACTGGGCTTCGAGGCCGGCCGAATGAAAACAGGTACTCCTCCCCGACTCGACGGCCGCAGCCTGGATTACAGCCGCATGGAGCTGCAACCCGGCGATGAACAGCCCGGCAGATTTTCCTACACGGAAACCCCGACACTACAACAACAGCTTCCCTGTCACATCGCTTACACCAATGAGCAAGTGCACGAAGTTTTGCGCACCGGCTTTGACAAATCGCCCATGTTCAATGGTAGAATTCAGGGGCTTGGCCCAAGATATTGCCCCTCCATTGAAGATAAAATTGACCGCTTTTCAGATAAGGACCGCCACCAACTTTTCGTGGAGCCGGAAGGACGAGACACCTGTGAAATATACGTCAACGGTTTTTCTTCTTCCCTGCCGGAAGATGTACAATACAAGGCGCTAAGACTTATTCCGGGCTTTGAAAACGCCCGGATGTTCAGGCCCGGATATGCCATTGAATACGATTACTTCCCGCCAACCCAGTTGAAGCCAACACTGGAGACTCACCTGGTCAAAAATCTATTCTTCGCCGGTCAGATTAACGGCACTACCGGTTATGAGGAAGCCGCCTGCCAGGGTTTAATTTCAGGCATCAATGCCCACCTCAATGTGGTGGAAAAAGAACCCTTCATTTTAAAACGCTCTGAAGCCTATATCGGGGTGCTGATTGACGATTTAATCAATAAAGGTACCAAGGAACCCTACCGGATGTTTACCTCCAGAGCCGAATATCGCATCCTCCTGCGCCAGGACAACGCAGACTTGCGGCTCACCCCCTTGGCGCATCGCCTCGGCATGCGCAATATGGAAGATCGTATGGAAAGGGTGCGGCAAAAAGAAGCCGCTGCCTCAGCTATAGAGCGCTTTATCCGTGAAACAAGCACCGGCCCGGAGGAAATCAACGGCTACCTTGAAAGCCTCGAAAGTGCCCCGGTACGTCAGCGCATGAAACTGCACCCAATTCTTTTGCGTCCCAATGTAAGTATGGAAGGGTTAAGAAGTACCATTCCTGTACTCGATACCTTTTTGAATGCTTACGATCCGGAATGTGTAGAACTGGCAGAAATTAACATGAAATACGAAGGGTATATCCTCAAGGAGCAAGAGATGGTGGATAAAATGAGCAGGCTTGAGGAAGTCCGTTTATTGGAAGATTTTGATTACCGGCCACTGGCGGCACTCAGCATGGAAGCCCGTGAAAAATTATCCCGCATCAAGCCGCGCACCATTGGTCAGGCCAGCAGAATAAGCGGGGTAACACCAGCGGATATTTCCGTATTGCTGGTACACATTGGGCGGTAACTACCCGCGGCGCCGTTCCAGCAGGAGCATCATCATCACGCCGAGCACCATGCGCTCTTCCTCGCCGATTTCGAAACCGGCAAGTTGCTTCAGTTGGAATTTTCTGCCCCAAAAAGAGGGTAGCTTCTTCAACCTCGCCACAGGGGTGCCGTCCGGTCTGGTAATCAGATAGGAAGGGTTCAGAAAGTACCCCGTGAATAAATTCAGCAAGGGAATTTCCCCTATAAGCGCATCCGCCACTTTCACCCAGCCATTTTCTTCTCTGATGAAGAGGTCGGCGGCTTTTTCGCGGTCAAATATCTCATAATTGGCCTTCCAGATGGAAGCGAAGCCTTTGCGGCCAATTTTTCCCACTTCTACCCCAAACTGATCAAAAAAGGTATATACTGCCGAAAAATCAATCCAGCGATCCGCTTTAATGCGATAAATTTCCTTCGCCCTGCTTTCATTTTCAAACACCTGCACTTCATCTATCAGCTTCAGCAGTTTCTGCCGCACGTAGGCCAGCGTCCTGCCATTGGCATCCTTTACTGTGAAATCATTGTGAAGGGTAGCTACCTGAAACTGAAATTCAAGGGGAAAAGCAAGATTTTCCATGAGGAGTATCTTTTTAAAATACATGGAGGGGGCGGAGTTTAATCTCCACCCCCACTAAGCGATTTATTTTTCGGGTTCGTAACCAAAAATATCCTTGAGGCTCAATTCGACTACCTTTCCGTAGGGTTTGAGTGCTTCGAAATCAATTTTGGATTTCGAGCCTATCAGGCGAACTGTCCAGGTTTTATTGGCAAATCGGTCTGCATGGAATTTTTTAATATCGGCGAGCGTAATTTCACCCACGGCCTGGTAGATATCCCTTCGGGTATCATAATCGAGGCCGAGACGGAGTGCATTTTGATAGCTGAACAGGATATTGGTTTTTGTAATCCGGTTGGTTTCGATGCTTTGTCTGATGGATTTTCTACCAAGTTCCCAAAGGTTTTCGGACTCAGGCATGTTTTCAAGCAGGTTTTTTACGGCAGCCATCGCCTCCGGCAATTTATCGGCCTGGGTACCTACATAAAATGAAGCGCTGAAAGGCAGGGATTTTTTACCCGGCCTTGAAAAGGTAGAATACGTGGAATAAGCAAGCGCTTTAGATTCTCTGATATCCTGAAAAACCACCGACCCCATGCCGCCGCCATAGTATTCGTTAAAGGCAATGACATAAGGCAATAGTTTAGCATCGAAAGGTTCATCCCAACGCTGCAGGGCAACCTCGGCCTGTACCATGTCATAATCTACGAAGTAAATTGTATTTTCCTTTGGACTTACAGGCGCATAATTTTTTTCGGCAGGATAATCCCTGAGCATTTCCGGAGTTTGATGAAGCGGGGCGAGTTGCGCTGCGATTTCCTCCGCGGTTTTAGGGCCATAGTAATATACGCTGTGCTTATAGCTTGTCAGCGATTTAATGAGATTGACAAGTGCTTCGGGTTGAAGATTGCGCAATTCCTGGTTGCTAATAACATCGTTAAAGGGATTTTTGGGTCCATAAGCGGCGTAAGCACTCATTCCTCCCTGAAAAATAACCCTTCGGTTGAGGGTAGCATCATTCCTTTCCTTTATTTTAGAAGCCACCATTTTTTCAAGTGCCCCGCGGTCAGCTATCGGATCATTCAGAATACGCTCCAGGAGGCGAACTGCCGGCTCGAAATTTTCCTGTAATCCGAAAAGGGAAACATATACCTGGTCGCGGCTGCTAAAAATGCCAACACTGACGGCGAGTTTATAAAACTCTTTATTGATTTCCTCATTGGTCATGGTGGAGGTGCCAATCAACTGTAGGTAGTCAATGGCCAAAGGAAGCTGGGCAATATGGTTTTCGCCCATATCCAGGATGTAATACAGTGAAAAAAGAGGATTAATGTCATTCTTGACGCTCCATAATGGGATATCTTTTTTCAGGGAAGATTTTTGAATATCCTTTTGGAAATCCAGAAAAACCGGTGATACGGATTTTGCAGGTTGCTCGACAATGTTGCGCAGGAACTCAGATTGTGCTTCGCGATTGACTTCTACCGGATTAATGGAGGGTTTTTCCACTTTTTCCACCGAAGGGTCTTCTTCGGAGAGTTTATAGACTACCGTGTAGTTACTATCCCCAAACCATTTTCTGGCAAAGTTCACCACATCCTGTTTGGTGATTTTGCTCATGGCGTCTATACCGGAAAGGTAATCGGCCCAGGCTTTGCCGGTGACAAACTGGTCATGGAGGACAAATGCCATATTCATGGCACTTTCCTGTTCCTGAATGCGCCCGACTTTGAGGTTATTGACGGTAGCCTGGATGAGGTCTTCGTCGAAGTTTCCACTTTTGAGGTTGTTTAACTCTGCGAGGATGAGGTCGCGGAGTTGTGCAAGACTTTGGCCTTCAAGCGGGCGTCCGCCGAAATAAAAGATACCGTACTCTCTGAGTAAATAATTATAACCGTATGCGTCAAGCACCTCTTGCTGTTTGACGAGATTTTTGTCAATGAGGCCACTTTTGCCATTGTAGAGGATGGCGCTCACCAGGTCAGCGAGGATGGCCTCTTTATCCAGCGTACTGGGCATGACGAAGCCGATGGCTACACTTTCCTCGTCAGGACTTTTTACGGTAATTTCTTCTACAGCGGTGCGAGGCATTTCCGGCTGATATCGGAAAGGTGGTACGGGTTTGGATTGCCAGTCGCCAAGATAACTATCTACCAGGGCGATGGTGGCATCGGGGTTGAGGTCTCCTGCGAGGATGAGCGCCATGTTGTTAGGCACGTAATAGGAATCGTAATAATTGCGAATGGCTTTTAGCGAGGGGTTTTTGAGATGCTCAATCGTCCCGATGGTAGTTTGAGTACCGTAGGGGTGGTTTTTAAATAAGCTGGCGAACATGGATTCAAAAACTTTGTCGTCTCCGCTATCCAGACTGATATTTTTTTCTTCATATACGGCCTCCAGTTCAGTGTGAAAAAGGCGAAGCACCGGGTTGCGGAAACGCTCGTCCTGCACGGCAAGGAATCGCTCCAGGTTATTGGAGGGAATATTCTCCATGTAGGTCGTATTTTCAAAAGAGGTAAAGGCATTGGTCATGTTAGAGCCCAATGCGGCCATCATTTTGTCGTACTCATTGGCAATCGCATACTGCGCGGCAACCCCGGATACGGAGTCAATCTGGTGATAAATGGCCTTGCGTGCCGCGGCGTCCGAGGTTTTATTGTATTGTTCGTAAAGTGCTTCAATGCGGTCGAGTTCGACCTTTTCCTTAGCAAAATCGAGCGAGCCAAAGCGATCTGTACCTTTGAACAACATGTGTTCAAGATAATGAGCCAGACCGGTATTATCGGCTGGGTCGTGCTTACTGCCGGCTTTGGTAGTGAACAGCGTCATTATACGCGGCTCCAGGTGATTTTCGGCAAGAATGACGGTCAGCCCGTTTTTGAGGGTATAAAACCGGGCTTTTGTAGGGTCATTTTCTACTTCCTGCCAGGTGTATTTGCCATCAGCGGAAGTTTTGGTCACCGTTTTGTAGGAAGACTGAGACATAGCGCCAAATCCTATGAAAAGGAACATGGCCATTAAGGTAGAAATCCGGAAATGCATATTTGGTATGTGATTGGTGAAGGAATATCGAAATGTTTGTTTAGCAATTTAGATGAAATTCTTCCGGGAAAATACTTTCAGAATAACCACGCAATATCCCAAAATTAACGAAGAAGCACCTGCTTTAAGTATAAATAAAATCCCAAACAACGCTTTTCATATTAAATGAATTGGGGATTTAGATTTCTAGCTTTGAATCCATGACCATGAAGCCGGCCTTGGGGTAAAAAAAATGCCGGCCGAAATAATTTCCGACCGGCATTTTGCGCGTCTGTATGGCCATTTCAGGCTGTGACAGACGCTCTCAGGGCTGCTACCTGCTGCCAGGCACCACCGTTGTACACTTCCTTAACACCCTGGGCTTTGAGGAATTCCATAGCCATTCCGCTCCTATTACCGGATACGCAAAACAACACAACGGGTTTGGACAATTGCCGCAATTCTTCGACGCGGGCAAAAACCTGTCCCAGCGGAATATTCAGTGCGCCCTCAACCCTGCCTGAGCTGAGCTCCCAGGATTCGCGGACGTCAATCAGTGTGGCTTCGGGATGGTTAATCAAGTCTTTCAACTGCATTGGTCAATGGTTTTTTAGTGATTCTGACACAAAGGTACGTAAGGGAAGAATATCGAATTGGTGATGCCAATCACATCTGTTGAGAAAACCTCGTATCCGCTATTTTTGTTCTTCCAACCATGCGCATCGCTGTCAATACCCGTTTTCTGCTCCCCCACCGCATGGAGGGCATTGGGCGCTTTTCCTGGGAGGTGGTGCGCCGCCTGGTGCAGGAACATCCGGAGCACGATTTTTATTTCCTGTTTGATCGCCCGTTTGACCAGGGGTTTATTCCCGGGTCGAATGTACATCCTTTGGTCTTGCAGCCTCCGGCACGGCATCCTCTGCTTTGGTATTTATGGTTTGAGTGGGCGGTACCCGCGGCGCTCCAGCGAATCGGGGCGGATGTTTTTTTCTCTCCTGACGGGTATTGTTCGCTTAGAGCCAAGACACCTTCCGTCATGGTGATGCACGACCTTGCTCATCTTCATTTTCCTGATGCAATACCATTGCTGGTACGCAAATATTACAACTATTATATACCGCGGTACCTTAGGCGCGCTGAACAAATAGTTGCCGTTTCAGAATTTACCGCCCAGGATATTCACACACAGTACAATATCCCCTCGGACAAAATCAGGGTGGCCTGCAATGGCGCCGACACCTCCTTTCGCCCTCTTTCGGAGGCCGAAAAAGCAGCGGTTCGCAATCAGTATGCGGATGGAATGCCCTACTTCCTTTATGTAGCGGCCATGCACCCCCGCAAAAATGCGGAAAGATTGATTTCAGCCTTTGACAGGTTCAAGACACTGAGTGGTTCACCAGCAAAACTGCTGCTGGCCGGCCGACTGGCCTGGCAAACCGGGGAGCTACGAAAGGTGCTGGAGGCTTCCCGCCACCGCAACGACATTCGCTTGCTGGGCTATGTCCCGCATGAAGACCTTCCCGCATTGACCGGTGCGGCATTTGCGCTTACCTACGCATCGCTGTTTGAAGGCTTTGGTATTCCGCTGCTGGAGGCCATGCAATGCGATACGCCCATACTCTGCTCCGACACTTCGTCCATTCCGGAAGTAGCGGGGAACGCCGGGCTTCTTATTCAACCGCAGTATGTGGATAGTATTGCCAACGGCATGCTTCAACTGTGGCAGGATGAACATCTTCGGCACAGGCTGGTTGCTGAAGGACGCCGCCAACGGCTGAAGTTTTCCTGGGAAATTGCCCAAAAAGTTGTCTGGAAAAGTATAGAGGATGTTTTAAACACTAAAATTCAATCTGTCTGATGATGAAATGGTTCTTTTGGAACACTTTGTGCGTAATTCCATTCCTCGTGTTGGCCTGCAGCGCCAACTCACAGGATGTGAAACCACCTCGCGAACCTGTAAGTCATGACCTGTGGGACGAACTGCTCCAAAAACACGTCAATGCTGAAGGTTTGATGAATTACAAGGGAATGCAACGCGACAGCGCCCGGCTGAACCGGTATCTCCGCCTGTTATCGGGGGCACACCCGCAATCATCCTGGACGGAGGCCGAACAGATGGCCTACTGGATAAATGCGTATAATGCTTTCACGGTCAAGTTGATACTGAACCACTATCCGGTAGAAAGCATCAAAGATATCAAGCGGGGTATCCCCTTGGTAAATTCTGTCTGGGATATTCGTTTTATAAAAATCCAAGACCAAACGTATGACCTCAACCAGATTGAGCATCAGATTTTGCGTCCATTATTTAAAGACGCCCGGATTCATGCAGCCATCAACTGTGCCTCATTCTCTTGTCCAAGGATGTTGCGCCATGCCTTTACCGCCGTTAACCTGGATCAACAACTCGATACGGCCATGCGCGGTTTTATCAATGACCCTTTACGCAACAGGATAACATCTGACAAAGCGGAAGTTTCGGCTATTTTCAGTTGGTTTAGCGGAGATTTTAAGCGCGATGCCGGTTCTATCCGGGCCTATTTGAACAGATATTCCAAAATCAAAATATCCGAAACCGGCAAAATCAGCTTTTTGAATTACGATTGGCGCCTCAACGATATTTAGAACAGGCTTAATTGCCCGCCCTCCGGGTTTTTTCCATCTTCCAGGATAGGGCCACGAGTGATGATACCCGGACAATCTGCAAACTGTTGACTTAGCCAGGCTGCGGCCTGAGGAGCCGCAAGGTTGTCAGGCTCATGGGTGAAGAAGTACACCTCTGCAAGTCCCTGGTTATGCCAGTGCCTGAGAAGGGCACTCCATTCCTCCATCCGCTCAAAATCAGAAGGATGTAGGTCATTTCCCACAAATCGGACCATGGAAAAAGGCGCGGTAAGACGCAGATGAAGCACATCGCGACGCCCTGCCACATCGGTAATTACAGCACCTGTACCATGAGATTCCAGCAGTTCAAACAAGCGCTCCGCATTTTCATTCGAATCGAACCATGCCTCATGGCGGACTTCTACGGCGAGGGGTATTTCACGAGGGAATCGGGACAGAAAAGTAGAAAGCTGCCCGAGGCGTTCAGGCCCGAAATAAGGTGGAAGCTGTAAAAAGCAGGCGCCCAATTTTTCTTCCAGCCCGGCAATAGCATGGCAAAAGAGATCGATTTGTTGCCGCTCAAGGCCAAGATGGCGGCTGTGGCTGATTGTTTGTGGGATTTTAGGGCAAAATCTGAAATCCGGCGTAGATTCCTGATACCATTTTCTCACAGTGGCCTCGTTGGGAATGCGGTAATGCGTAGTGTTGTGTTCAATGGTATTGAATTGCCGGGCATAATATTTTAGAAAATCAGTCGGCCTGGCATCCGCGGGATACACACTGCCCACCCATTCCTTCATACCCCAACCGGTACAGCCGATGTAAAGATTTAACTGTTCGCTGCGCCCTAGATTGGCAGCAAGGAATTTAGAATTCTCCTCCGGCTCGGGTGGCAACCGAAAGTCCACATCATCCAGCTTAATCACTTTCCCGAACTCCATACTTTTCAGTTTGAATCGTGAAGGCGAATATCCCCGTTTGAGAAACGAAGGGGCCGAATAATCTCGGCTCTAACCGCAATGTCGGAGGAGGCGTTTTCCAAGCGCAATACCCCTCTTGGACACACTTCTGCACAGATACCACAGCCCACGCAGGCGGCACGAACAATATCCTGGCCGCGCTGGGCGTAAGACCGCACATCAATACCCATCTCACAGTAAGTGGAACAGTTGCCGCAACTAATGCATTGCCCGCCGTTGGTGGAAATGCGGAACCGGGAGAAAAATCGCTGTTGAATACCCAGAATGGCCGCCATGGGACAACCGAAACGGCACCATACCCGATTGCCCAGCAAAGGGTAAAACCCTACGCCAATCACTCCGGAAAATGCAGACCCTATCAAAAAACCATACCACAATTTCAATTGTCGGGCCGGAATCCCGAATGCATGGGGGTGATTATTCCAGTGAGCCCATACCAATGCAACAGCCAGTAAGACCATCACACCCATTGCGCTCCAAAAAACAGGGTTCGGCAACTCCCTGAACCAGGTGCGTCTGCCCATCCAAAGTGCGGCGATACCCGCCACACACATTCCCGACACCAACCAAACCAGCGCTGCCCGCGAAAAAGCCACGGGAGGCGACTGGCTGAGCCATCCGTACAAAACGGCAATCGTCATTACGGTTACAAATACCAGGATGGCATGAATTAAAATTCGCTCCAGCCGCCAGGCGCCCACCGATTTATCGGATAAATGACGGAAAGAATCGCCGGCGGTTTCTGCCAATCCACCGCAACCGCAAACCCAGGAACAGTACCAGCGCTTACCGAACCAATAGGTGAGGAGGGGAGAAAGCACAAACATCATGGCAAGCCCCCAAAAA
>CAYTNI010000055.1:0-12274 GCA_964439115.1 uncultured Saprospiraceae bacterium | reverse complement strand
GAAGGTATGGCCATTGATGATGTACTTATCAGTGCACCAGCCGTACTCGACGTATCCGGCGCCAATGTAGTATATACGCCCGGCTCTACCTGCGGCACAGAGACAGGTACCCTGCGTTTGACCATTGCCAACGTGGGGTCACAGGCACAAACCGGATTTTCTGTCGGATACTCCATTAATGGCGACGCACCTGTTATCGAAAATGTCGGCACATTGAATGTGGCTCCTAACCAACAAGGCAATTATACATTCACCACACCATTGACCTTTACACAAAACGGCACCTATACCATCACCGCCTGGACCGGCCTCACCGGTGATGTCACTGCTCAAAATGATACCTTTATCACTGTTATTCAGGTGGATCTGGCACCGGTCATTACCGACTTCCCTTATTCCAATGATTTTGAAAATGGCGCCGGTGGCTGGAAAGTTGGCAGCAACAGCACCAACTCCACCTGGCAATTCGGCGAACCCAACGGTACGCTGATTGACGAGGCGGCAAGCGGAATAAACGCATGGGTAACCAACCTATCCGGAACTTACAACAACAGCGAGCTTTCCTTCCTGGTATCCCCTTGTTTCGACCTTTCCGGGTTCAGTAATGATCCTTTCTTAGTCTTCTCCCTGATTTTCGACTCTGAAGCATGCTGCGACGAGGCATGGGTGGAAAGAAGCTTTGACGGTGGACAAACCTGGGCCAAAGTGTTGGCTTCCCCCAACAGTCAAAACTGGTATAACGATGGTGCAAACAATTGGTGGGATGGCACCGGTGGATTCCCCGCAGGGTGGGTCACCGCTTTCAGTACCCTCACCGGCGCTGCAGGTCAGTCCAATGTACGCATCCGCTTCGTATTTTCCACCGACGGCTCTGTGGTGCGCGAAGGCATAGGCGTAGATGATGTAACCATTTCTACCACTCCCTCCGCTACAGAAGCGATTGAGCGCATTGAGCGCGTGGCATTGACACCCAACCCTACTTCCGGCCTGAGCACACTCGCCGTACAATTCACCGAGCCCGTGGATGCCCATATTATGGTGCTCGATATGTTGGGCAGACCATTAAGTATGCATGAAATTACCCGCACTCAAAGCGCAGATATTGCCCTCGACCTGAGCGATAATCCGGCAGGCATTTACTTCGTAAGAATTATGGTGGAAGGAAAAGTCAAAACGCTTAAGTTGGTGCGAGCCAACTGATAGCGAGTAGCAAAGCGATGAGAATAGGCATTGTTTGTTATCCCACTTATGGCGGCAGTGGCGTAATGGCCACTGAGCTTGGCCTGGGTCTTGCCCGGCATGGCCATGAAGTGCATTTTATCACCTACCGCAGACCGCCAAGGCTTTCGGTATTTAATGAAAATGTATATTTTCACGAAGTATCCGGTGAGGATTATCCGCTATTCGAATATCCTCCTTACGATACCGCCCTGGCTAGCAAAATGGTGGACGTGGTGAAGTTTGAAAACTTAGACATTCTCCACGTCCACTACGCCATTCCACATGCTACAGTGGCCTATATCGCCAAGAAAATCCTCCTCACCCAAGGGCGCTATGTACCAGTGGTAACCACCCTGCACGGCACAGACATTACCTTAGTGGGAAACAATAAGGCATTCGCCCCGGTCGTGGAGTTCTCCATCAACAAATCCGATGGCGTTACCGCGGTATCAGAAAGCCTGAAACGCGAAACCTGTTCGTATTTTCACATTCAGCGCGATATCCGGGTCATCTACAATTTTATTGACTTCAACAGATTTACCAAATCTGATAAAGACCATTTTAAAAAAGCCATTGCCCCCAATGGGGAGCGCATTATCGTACATACGTCTAATTTTCGTAAGCTTAAGCGCGTGGAAGATGTGATTGAAGTTTTCAAGCGCATCCACGACAATATGCCCTCCAAGTTACTGCTCGTAGGCGATGGACCGGAGCGCTACCACCTGGAAGAAATTTGCCGAAAAATGGATTTGTGTACCGAAGTCCGTTTTCTTGGAAAGCAAGATGCCATCGAAGAATTGCTCGCCGTATCAGACCTCTTCATTATGCCTTCAGAAAGTGAAAGTTTCGGACTTGCCGCACTGGAGGCCATGGCCTGTGAGGTGCCTGTCATCTCTTCCAACGCAGGCGGTCTTCCGGAAGTCAATATCCATGGGCAAACCGGATTCTTAAGCGAAATCGGCGATGTGGAAGACATGGCGAGAAATGCGCTTACCATTCTAAGCAATGATGATACCCTCCATCGCTTTCGCACGGCCGCACTGGAGCAGGCACGCCGTTTCGATATCAATTTTATCCTGCCGCAATACGAAAAATACTACGAAGAGGTACTCGAAGCCTCCAGACTGCCGGTGGTTTGACCGAATATAGTGGAAGTTTTGAACCACCTCAATTCACAAACAGAATTTTTGTCGTCGCTTTTTCAGGCCTGCCGTCAAAACCGGCAAACCGGGAGTTGCTCACTGAGAATACCAGATAAACGCCGGTCTGCACCCTGCGCCCGTTAAAATCTCGTCCATCCCAGATGGCTTGTCCTCCAAGAGCCGTTGTTTCGAATACCAACTGCCCGTTCACATCGGTAATCTTGACGATGGCATCGCGCGTCAGTCCCTTGATGGCAATATCCCCGTTGTATTCCGGCCTGACAGGGTTAGGAAAAACCTCCACCGCAGCAGTTTGAAAGCGGGTACCTTCCGTGGCGTCAGCACGATAGGAGACAATACCCCGTGGCGTTCCGAAAAACACCTCTCCTGAAATCCCGTCTATACCAATGGCTCCCACCAGATTGTCTGGCAATGGAGAATTATCCGTATTGAAAAAAGCAATTTCCTCTTCTCCACTCGGAGAGAGCAGATATACACCATTTCTTGTACCTACCCATTTCCGGTCTGCACCATCCACAGCAATACTCAGCACATCTTCAGTAGAAAGCAACCGTGCAAAAAAACCGTTGCGCTCTACGAGGCGGAGCGAACCGGCACACTGTACGGTATTGAAAGGATCCCCACACTCAAAAATGACAACGCCCTGTGCTGTGCCTACCCATACATCGCCTTCCAGATCCACCGCCACGCAGTTGGTCAGGTTGGAGGGCAGGTTGCTATTGGTTTGAGCAATAATACGACAGCGCTCATCTCCATTCACATCGATATCCCCCTCATTGAACACCAGCAGGCCCGTGGCAGAGTTGCTCGATACGAACCACTTGTTGCCCGCCAGGTCAATGGCCACCTGGTGAATTTCCGTAAGGTTGCAGCTAGGCGCAAAACGCTGCCAACTGCCATCCTTCTTGAAAACGGATATCGGCTGCTCTGCCCGGTGATTGGCCAGCCAAAGATTTTCGTTTCTATCAAAGGCTAATCCCCCCACACGAGTGCGGGTTTCATCGCCTACAGCTGATCCCAGCGTGGAATTAAGCTCATCATAAAGGCGAATGGTATCACCCGAAAGTTCCACCAATCCCTCGCGAAAAGAACCGGCGAACAGCTTGTTCAAACGCGGATGGAAAGCGATGGGCATGAAGTCCGTAAAATCATCGTTGCCATCTCCCGGATTACGCCCCTTCAACTCCTGCCGGGTATCGGGGGTGTATGCCGTCCAGGTACCTTCGATAAAGGAATAAAATCCCTGGCGCGAACCCCGGGCGGTGAAAGTAGCATCCACCCCACCGGCGGCCACCCATACTTCACCTTTCCGAACAGCAATCTGATAATTATTTGGAGTACGAGGGGTATTAAATTCCAAAATTTTACACACTGCATCCGATGCCTGGGTCACATAGCGAAACCCGTTAAAGGCATCAGCAAACCATATTCTTCCCTGTTGGTCTTCAATAGCTCCTAAAGGTACGCTCACACAGCCGGCGGCCAGGGTTCCCATGCTGCCGTTTGAATTAAAAAACAGCGTTTTAGCATTAGTACAACCGAATGCCGTACAATTACCAAAGCCGGCGAGCAGCATACTCCCCTCGGCACTCAAAAAACGCAGGGCAGTACCCGGTTCGACGAATATCTCTGTCAGTTGGTCGCCCTCCCAACGTACCAGCGCATCATTTACGTCGGCATAAAGCTTATCATTCCAGACGGCAAGTGCTCCGGCATGATAATCATCCGGAAAACCTTCTTCCAGGCCAAGGAAATCCCAATTATTGAAATCTGCAATGTTCCTGGTGCCGGGTGCCGGCGCCACATAAATGCCCTCGTCGGTAGCAGCGTACAGGCGATTTTGAAAAACCACTACCGCATTGACTTTCACCCCGGTGAAGGTGGTAAATTCAAATTCCTCTCTGTTCACATCAATAGAAGATACACCATAACTCGTGGCGAGGTAAAGCCTGTCGGCGCCATCGGCAAACGCCTGGTTAATCCTTTTTTGTCCGGGGAGGTTGGTGAAATTCCGAATCTGGTTCAGGGTGGTAATGCGATCCGGCTTTACAAGGTCAATGACGCTGTTGCTATAGACCACAGCCAGCACATCGCTTCCGGGATGATACTTGACTAAGTCAATACCCGCATTGCTCAGCCCTTCTGTTTTGGTGAGGAAGCGAGTGGAAAGATCAGTCTTATCAAGCACCATAAGCGCCTGATCGGATGCATAATATACATTGTCATTGCTTTGGGTAACAGAGCGACCGACTCTAAATGGCAAATGAGAACGCCACTCACCAATGGCCAGCGGCTGCTGAGCCATCGCCGGGATGGTGCAACAAATCAGTATTACCCATGAAAATTTAAGCATAGCGCCTTGTAGTTTGGGAGGGGAAAATTACAGTAAAAAGTAAACTTCAGCCGGATTTTAACGGAACGATGCAATTTGCATGCTGCCTTGCAGAATACTTTTTTACCATTTCCTTAACGTCGGAAACTTGCTATTCTTGTATTTTTATCAGAACTTTGCATCTAGCGTTTAAAAGTGTTCCCAAATGACAAGAGCTTTACTGATTATCACATTGCTTTTCCCCGCTTTGCTTGTAAAAGCACAGCAACCTGTAGTAACCATTTCTCCATCCACTGTTACGGTGGACGATGTCATAGACCTCAACGATGCTTTTTTTGAAATCGTAGGGTATTCGACCATCACCAACGTTTCCAACGCGCCGGTGACCTTGCGCTGGCAAAGGGTTACACCATCCAACATGCCATTGGGCTGGGAAAGCCTGGTTTGCGACAACACCTCCTGCTATCCCCCGTTTGTGAGCTCCAACATTATGACTGAGTTCGATCTCAACGCACCCGTCGTGTTGGCTCCCGGAGCTACCTCTAATCTCGATGTGCATCTTCGCCCAAATCAGTTACCGGGTTCTGCTACCTTCAGGGTACAGGTCACCGCAGTGGGCGATACCACGGTTTTAGCTACCGGTACATATAATTTCACCGCCATGCTGACCAGCAACTCCCACTATGCCTCCCGCGCTCAGGACGTCAAGGTTTTTCCCAACCCGGTAACGGACTATTTCCAGGTTTCCGGAGGCGCTAAAATTACTAAGGTGGTGGTTCAAAATGCCCTGGGGCGTCAGGTCCGTACCTTCGATGCCTTTGATGGCCGTCGCTACAGCCTCAGTGGCCTGCCTGATGGCATGTACTTGGTAAGCATGTACGATGGGCGTGGATTGGTAAAAACCATCAGGGTTATTAAGCGCGGATTCAGGCCGTAAACCTTTAAGAAATCCGGTTAAGTTAGGTTAGGATATTTCATTCATTTTCAACGGAATATACAGTAGCTTCTGGTAGTACCGGTTTGCTACACGTATCCATGTATGTCTGATGAGCAGGGTTTTGTTTATCAACCGTTTACTTCATTCGAATTAACATCTGAAAAGACGTATAACAGCCCTTCGCTTTTTAAAAATACAAGGATGGAAATGATTGGCACAGATGAGACTCTGAAGTGCTCTCACCATTCTGTGAAAACTCCATTATCGCAAACAACATCCCCACTTCACGCCGGATACTCCACGAAATTTCTTGGAGTTTCGTACAAACGAACCGCTAAATCGTATTTGGGTTCGAGACGCGCACGAAGCAGTTTCCAAATCACATAGCAAATATGCTCTGCCGTTGGGTTTAAGTCACGGAAAATATCGGTATCGAGATTGAGGTTTTTATGATCGAAGCGGTGCTCAACCTCTTCCTTGATGAGATCCCGAAGATAGCCCAAATCAATTAGGTAACCCGTGTCTGGATCCACTTCGCCCATCACTTTGACTTCAAGCTCGTAATTGTGGCCGTGGTAATTGGGGTTGTTACACAAGCCGAATACTTCCCGGTTTTTTTCATCAGACCAGGCGGGGTTGTGCAGGCGATGCGCGGCATTGAAATGGGCTTTTCTGAAAACGGCAACTCTCATCAGACGGTTTTACAAAGGGTAACAGACTTAATGCAGGATGGTTGTGTTTCTACTCCTGTTCCTTCATGCGCACCATAGTCAGAATCGTCGCAATAGCCACCGTTTCCCCGGTTTCGTCCGTCACATCAACCATCCACTTGACAATACCTTTGCGAATATCGTCTTCGCTGCGTTTCTCCTGGGCGACCTTTTCTTTCACCGTCAGCTTTACCCCTATGGTCATCCCCGGATATACCGGCTTGGTAAAGCGACACTCTTCCAAACCATAATTTAACAATACCGGGCCTTTTTTTGCCTGTACAAATAGTCCGGCAGCTTTTGACAACACCCAGTAGCCGTGTGCCACCCGCTGTGTAAAAGGCGTGCCTTCGAGGGCGGTAATATCTGTATGAGCATAGAAATGGTCGCCGCTCAAATTGGCAAAATTCACGATATCTGCTTCGGTGACGGTATGTCGGGCGGTGGTGAGGGTCTCCCCGATACTCAACTCCTCGAAATGCTTGCTGAACGGATGGACGGCAGCCTCCGTTTGTTTTCCTCCCGCCTGATAAACCTGACTGATGGCGCCAATCATGGTTGGATGCCCTTGAATGGCCGTTCGCTGGAGGTAGTGTTGAATACCCCTTAATCCGCCCATTTCTTCTCCGCCGCCTGCACGCCCCGGGCCTCCATGGACGAGCAGAGGCATTGGCGAACCGTGCCCGGTGCTTTCACGGGCACTTTCCCTGTTGAGAATGAGGATTCGGCCATGCCAGGGCGCGGCGCCCAAAACATATTCCCGAGCCAATGCTTCATCCCAGGTGGTGATGGTACTCACCAGGGAGCCTTTTCCCATATTGGCCAGTGCGACAGCTTCTTCGATATCGCGATAGGGAAGAATGGTACTTACCGGGCCGAAGGCTTCCACCTCATGGGTGTTGGTATATTCGAAAGGCTTTTCATTCAGCATTACAATCGGAGCCATGAAAGCGCCTTTTGATTTTTCAGCGCCTACCAGCTCGAAGGAATCCATATCCCCTACCACGATGGGTGTATATTGGCTGAGGGTTTCCACGCGTTGTTTCACCTTCTCCAGCTGGGTTCGATTCACTAAGGCACCCATCCTCACCTGGCCGTTGCGAGGATCGCCGATGGTAGTTTTGGCCAATTCTTTTTGGAGGGCCTGTTGCACCGCTTCCACCAAGGGTTCCGGCACAATAATCCTGCGGATGGCCGTACATTTCTGGCCTGTTTTTGCAGTCATCTCGCGACGCACCTCCTTGATAAAAAGGTCAAATTCCGGAGTGCCCGGAACGGCATCGGCACCCAGGATGGCGGCATTCAGGCTATCAGCCTCCATATTAAAGGGCACGGCGTGTTCCAGGATGGCCGGGAATGACTTTAATTTTTTGCCGGTCTCTGCAGAACCGGTAAAAGTAACCACGTCTTGTGGACTGACCGGTGCGAGAATGCCCACTCCGGAGCCACAGACAAGCTGGAGCGCGCCCGGAGGTAAAATCCCGGAGGAGATGATGTCCCGCACCACGGCCTCCGTGAGAAATGAGGTCATCTCGGAAGGCTTGACAATGGCAGGAACGCCGGCAAGGAGGTTTACCGAGAGTTTCTCCAGCATACCCCAAATCGGGAAGTTGAATGCATTGATATGAATGGCAACCCCCTTTTTGGGCATCATGAGGTGGTGTCCGATAAAAGTACCCTCGCGCGACAGTTTGGCCTGTTCACCATCTACATACCAGGGCGTGTCGGGCAGTTTCCGACGCAAACTTGCATAGGCAAACAGCGTACCTATGCCCCCGTCAATATCTATCCAGCTATCCGAGCGGGTTGCACCGGTGCGATAGCTCAAGGGATAGTATTTCTCCTTAATCTCATTAAGGTGGAGCGCAAGTGCCTTGAGCATTCTACCCCGCTCCTGGAAGCTCATTTTGGAGAGGGCGGAACCTCCTACCTTCCGGCCATAATCGGCAACGGCAAAAAAATCAATGCCCTCACTTCCGGAAGTGCAAATGACTTCACCGGAAACGGCATCGTATTGAGGGATTCCGTCGCCGTGGTGAGGCATCCAGTGGCCGAGGATAAAATTGTGTAGATTCATAAGTGGTTTAAGACTTAACCTTCCATAGCAGCCAATATCTGCCGGGCGTGGTCGCTAGTTTTGACTTTTCCAAAAACCTGTGCTATGGTTCCTTTTTCATCAATCACGAAAGTGGAGCGGAGTACTCCTTCATATACCTTGCCGTACATGGATTTAGGTCCCCAGGCACCATAAGCTTTCAGAATATGATGTGCTGTATCGGCAATCAAAGGGAAAGGCAATTGGTGCTTTGTTTTGAATTTTTGATGAGAGGCGGTACCGTCGGGACTTACACCAAGCAGTTCGAAACCTTTGCTTTTCAGCAGCTCAAAATTGTCCCGTAGGTTACAGGCCTCCGCGGTACAGCCCGGAGTGTCGTCTTTGGGATAAAAGAAAAGGATGAGCTTTTTGCCTTTGTAGTTGCTGAGTGCAATGGTGTTGCCCTGCTCGTCGGTACCGGTGAAATCCGGGGCATTGTCTCCCGGTTGAAGCTTTACAGTGTCCATAATATTCTATTTTTGTGTATATCACCGGAACATCATCGCGGGAAATAGGTTCAGCGTCGCATGCGCTTTGGCCCATACCAAAGCCAAAAACCCGTAATGGTGAATACCATGAGTGCAAGGCCCATCACCGAGGTGTATATGAGTTTTATCCATCCACCGGAGATGCCGAGGTAGTAATCCGCCAGGGAGCCGTCGTGAATTTTTTCAACAAAATCCGCTCGACGCTGCTCCAGATGGAGTAGTTGCCCGGTGGTCATGTCCAATTGAATCCCGTGAAAGTGATGCTTGAAAATAAATTTCACCATGCCTTTATCCGGGCGAATGTCAATGCGATCCACTTCGGTAGATAGGCTGGGATTTACCCGGTCATGTAGAATATCACATGCAATGCGGTTAAGGCTATCCACGGGCAACCACTGGTGCATTTCAGTGGAAACACCTTTATAGGATGGTGCCAGCAACCATCCATTGCTGTTTTTCTTCCATCCGAGCAACAAGCCTGTCACAGCGATGACAAAAAAAAATAAAAACAACGCCGCCCCGGTCCAGCGGTGGATCTTTCTAAAAACCCGCAATATTTTGGCCTGCTGTTGCCTTTGCGCCTGATTAGCTGTACTCATTGCTGAATTTTTCTATTCACCGGTCTTTTACAATCCCAAAAAAACAAAATATCCCCGCGATTATGTACAAATCGCGGGGATATTTTGGTAGAATCCAAAAGCCTGTCGTCTATCGAAGGAGAGTCACACTCCCCCGTTTAGTAAATCGCTCGCCGCCGGGACAACTGACGCTCAGGTAAAATCCAAACACATCAGGGGGCAAGTCCTTGCCCTTGTAGGTGCCATCCCATACATCCAGTGGACTGCGAGCTTCAAAGATTTTTTCACCCCATCGGTCGTAAATTATCCATTGGGCTTCCAGAATGAGTGCCTGTCGACCTCTGAGCCGCAACACGTCATTCTGGCCATCTCCGTTGGGCGTAAAAGCCGAAGGGAAGAAAATATAGGGCTCCTCACAAATATAGGTGACAGTGACGGTGCCGGACAAAGTGGCGAAGCAGCCATCGCGGCTCACCACCACGGTATATTCGGTGGTAACCTCTGGACTGGCCTCCGGATTGCGGATGAAGTTGTTGTCTAAACTTCCATCAGCAGGCGTCCAGACGTAATCGCAATTATCACAGCCCAATACTTCCAGCTGGGAAGTTTCCCCGAGCAGAATGGTATCGGGGTCTATTTCCAGCGACACCAAAGCCGGCAGGTCGAGGATATTGACTGTGGTACTCAGGGTATCCCGACATCCGTATTGATTGACGATGATCACGCTGAAGTTTGTGGAGGCAACGGCATCTGCGGTCACCACGGGGCTTCCGGTAGCGGGCGAAACAGCCTCTCTTGGCGTCCAGGTGTAGGTCAGATCCTGGTCGGGTGCCAGGTTAACCACACCGATAGAAGTTGAGGTTTGAGGGGCACAAATGATTACCGGAGGCGTAATGGTCGCATTTATCGGGAAATTATTAATGATAACCGTTTGAACCTCCTGACAGCCATTGATATCGGTGGCTCTCACAAAATAGGTGGTAGTACCGGAAGGCGGTGTCACATTAATTGTAGCACCGGTCCCGATTAGGGGAATAAATACCGGGCTGGTTGCCCACTCAAAGGTAGATGCGATGGTACTATTGGCTGATAGCGTGGCTGTTTCCCCAATCCGGCAATCCGGCAAGGCACCCTGCGCACTTAGCTCTGTAGCGGGGAAGACAGATACGACAATCTCGCGAACAATGAGACATCCGAGGACTGGATCAGTAATAGTTACAGAATATGTGCGGTTTTCCTGGATATCCACTATGGGGTTATGCGGGTTGGTCAAATCCAGGCCGGTAATTGGAGACCATACATAAATATAGGCCGGATTTCCTCCCGGGTTTAAGGGGGTGGGCGTATTGCGGCAGATAGTCACCGAATCCCGAACACCTGTATTCAATTCAAAAACAGATACTTGCACTGTTGTGGTATCCGTACAGCCATTAGCATCCTCTGCAACTACCAGATAATTGAACACGCCGGTTCCGGGCATGACGGTAATTTCAGGGCCTGATCCCACCGGATTACCGAAGCCGTCAAGAAACCAGGAGAATGTGGCATTTACATCTGCTGAAGCCTCCAAAAGCACCGGCACCACCTCACAAAGCAGCGTATCCGGGCTTGCGACCATATTCAACGGAGGGAAAATCCCGAGTTGAATGGTTTGGGTGGTACTACACCCGCTTACCGGTTCCGTAACGGTTACGGAATAGGTAGTTGGCGCGTTAATTACCGCCAGGGGATTGGATGGATTGCTCAAATCCAGTCCACTTACGGGCGACCAGTTATATACATAAGCCGGATTTCCACCCGGGTTCAAAGGAGTAGGCGTATTGGTACAGAGGGTTTGAGGCGATTCCAGCGGTCCGGGCTGGAAATCTACTGCCGTAATTTGTACCTGGGCGGTATCCCGGCACCCATTTGCATCTTCTGCGATAGCGATATAGGTATAATTTCCGGGGGCATCCAGCGAGACTATGTAGGGGCTTCCCGAAAACAAGGGTACCGGATTCCCCTGGCCATACCATTGAATGACACCCGGTATATCAGTTTCCGCAGTCAGGGTAAAATCACCGAGGCGACAGAGGGTCGTATCTCCGGTAACTTCCAGGCCGAGCGAAGGGAATACCTCTATTTCAATATCGGTCACCCGGTTGCACCCACTTGCGGGGTCGGTAACCGTTACCGAGTACACGGTGGGTTGCAGCACCACGGCTACAGGGTTGGACGGATCGGACAGGTCGAGTCCGGCCGTCGGTGACCATACATAAGTATAGGCGGGATTTCCCCCCGGGTTGAGCGGAATGGGGGTATTTTCACACAAGGATTGAGGGGAGGCAAGTTGTCCTGGTTGAAAATCCGCCGCAAGGATATCTATGGTAGTGGTATCCCGACAGGTGTATGCGCCAAAAGTGGTTGCGATGACCTGTACCTGGTAATTACCGGCCGCAGGAATATTGAAATTCACCGGAGTGCCGGTGGCAAAATCGCCGATACCGGGTGCTGACCAGGTAAAGACGGATTGAATATTCGAAAATGCCGTGAGTGTCACATCGCCAAGTTGGCATACTGTCGTATCTCCGGTAGTATTTAATCCGATTTTGGGTGTAACAAGCACGGTTAAGTCCCGTTCCGTCTGACAAAGAATGCCGGTTGAGGTATCCGTGATGGTCACCGAATACAAGCCGCCATCCTGACCCGTATAGATTGGATTATTGGCACCCTGGCTGAAATCCAAATCCGTTGTTGGAGACCATTCGTAG
>CAYTNI010000054.1:0-12363 GCA_964439115.1 uncultured Saprospiraceae bacterium | reverse complement strand
TTATGAAAAAATCTGCGAAATTGTGGAAGGTGATGTCAGCGCTGAGGTTATTTCCACGAATTTCGAAGGCATGATTGCTGAGGGTGAAAAATTGTCTGCCATTGCTCCCAATATCGTGGTAAAAGTACCCATGATAAAAGAAGGTGTAAAAGCATTGAGTTATTTCAGAGACCACGGCATCCGCACCAATTGTACGCTCGTCTTTTCTGCCGGGCAGGCCATATTGGCAGCCAAAGCCGGAGCTAACTATGTCTCCCCTTTCATTGGTCGCATTGACGACACCAATTGGGATGGTATGGGGCTCATTCGCCAAATTGCTGAAATATACTCCATCCAGGGATATGAAACGAGCATACTCGCCGCTTCCATCCGCAACGGCAAACACATCGTGGATGCCGCGCTTGCAGGAGCCGACGTAGTAACCTGCCCGCTCTCTTCCATCCTCGGTCTGTTAAAGCATCCTCTCACAGATATAGGCCTGGAGCAATTCCTTGCCGACCATAAGAAAGCCGCGTCTAATCAATAACCTTGAACATTAAAGAATAAATTCACTACGCAAAATATTCGAAGAGGCTTTCTACATATACCAATTGTGCGAGGGGCAGTCTATTCTGCCCTTCGTATTTTCTACCCCTTTGGTTATAAAAAATGGGTTGCCGGCAGATTCTTCCGACAACCCATTTCCTTTTTTATAGACCAGAAATCAGGCTTTCGCCAACTGGATTTCGCCGAGCAGGCGCACATCCTCACTGACAAGCACACCGCCGGCTTCCAATGCGGCATTCCAGTTCAACCCCCAGTCCTTGCGGTTGATTTTTCCTGAAAGCGTGAATCCTGCCTTGGTATTGCCCCACGGATCTACCCCTACACCGCCGAATTCTGCATCGAGTGTAACGGGAAGGCTCACTCCGCGAATGCTCAACTCACCTGTCAGTTTAAATTCGTTGTCCCCCTTAGCACTGAGCTTCCCGCCAGAAAAGTTAATGGTTGGAAATTGCTCGGAATCGAAAAAGTCTGCGCTGCGAAGATGCCCGTCGCGCTGCTCATTCCCGGTATCCACCGAAGCGGTTTCCGCAGAAAAAGCGATCTGCGCGGTGGAGAAATCCTCACCTTCTGTAGTGACCTCTGCCTGGAACACCTTGAAGGAACCGGTCACCGTAGCGATCATCATGTGTTTTACTTTGAATTGAATCTCAGAGTGTGCGGCATCGAGTGCCCATTTTGTCGTTGCCATAGCGTTTGCTTTTTGGGTGAATTGATGATACAAAGATCCGGGTATCCTTAGCTACTTTTCATTGAAGTAGGTTAAGAAATATGCCCAACCATGTACTAATGAGGTATAACGATAAACTCGGTGCGCCGGTTTTGCCGTCGCCCCTCCGGATTATCATTGGATGCCATCGGCTGGGTTTCTCCAAAGCCCTTAAAAGCGAGCCTTTCTGCAGAAATTCCCTGGTCTGACAGGTAATCACAGACCGCCTTTGCCCGCAGCTCGGAGAGCTTCAGATTGTCAGTATCACTACCCACATTATCGGTATGCCCACGCACCTCAATGTGTACCAGAGGATGAGCATTCAGGAACGCCTTAAGCCGCTCCAGCTCCGCCTGAGATTCCGGTAAAAGCGCAGCCGACCCGGAAGAAAAAAATACATTCCGCAAGGCCACCGGAGCAGAAGGCTGGTTCGGCGCTGACAAAACCGGTATTAAGGAAATATCCAGCAGAAACGGAGCACTCACATCAGCGCCGTATTCCGGCTGGAAATGTTCAGAATGAAAAAGATACCCTTCACTTTCGATATGCAAGGCATAATTGACACCTGAAGGGATGCAAAATAGAAAGGCGCCCTCATGGTCGGTCTCGACACGCTGAAGCAATGAGTTATCAGGAAGGCGATAGAGGGAGGCCTCGGCATTTAGCCATTTTTTGCTTTGAGCATCGCGAACTACTGCCCGCACATAAGTAGCAGGAACAGGGCGCAAATGTTCCGGCATTTCAAAAAAGTAAAGGTCTGTATTGGTAAAAGTACCGCTCTGTTTGTTTCCCCCATCAGACGTAAAGTACGCGATTTTACCATCGAGGCTCACCATTAAGGCGCCTTCATTGGCGGAGGTATTGATGGGATATCCCAAATTTTGAGGTTTTTCAAATTTCCCTGTTGAACTCAGTCGCGAGAGAAAAAGGTCAAAACCACCCATACCGGGATGGCCATCCGACATAAAATAGAGGGTGTGACCATCGGCATGAAGGAAGGGACAGTCCTCGTGGCCATCGGTGTTGATCTCTGGGCCTAAATTTTCCGGAGTACTCCAGACGCCTTCCTTATTGCGCCGGCTTCGCCAAATATCACGGCCACCATACCCTCCCGGGCGGTCGCTGGAAAAATAGAGCACACTTCCGTCTGCAGAAAGTGCGGGCTGGCGCTCCATCCATTTTGAATTTACGGAGGCACCCAGGTTTTCCGGGCGGCTCCATCGGTCTCCTGATTTTCGAGAAAGGTAAATATCACAACTGCCGAAGCCCTCAGGTGAATTACAGACATTGAATACAAGGGTTCTACCATCTGCCGCTATGCACTGAGCACCTTCGTTCCAGGGCGTATTGACACCCTCCAAAGGCCGGGCCTGTGACCAGGACTTATCCTCCAGGCGGGTGCTGGCGTAAAAATCTTCCTGTCGGTCCACAATCCGGGTAAACACCAGCATGAATCCATCGGCAGTAAGGGATGGCAGGCTTTCCGGAGCATCCGTATTGATACTGTCGCTCAGCGGCCTTGGGGCAAATGGCACCGGGTGATTAATTGCTTCCGCTGCAAAACGGGCATTGGCCGCATTGCGCACCGCTCGTTGACGCAACTGCTCATTTCGGGTGGGGAAACTGAGGAATTGTTCAAAGCTCTGTGCCGCTATAGCGTACTTTTCCTGTCGCAACTGACTCATTGCCGTTGGGTACCAAGCCTTTGGGTCATAATTGGGAGCTAACTGAAGCGCTTTGGTCAAATCAGCTTCAGCCTGGGCGTATTGCTTCTGGTCGTAGTAAATCTGCCCCCTCAGCAACAAGGCATCCACAAAATGAGGTGCTTCGCGCAAAGTAGCCTGAAGCACTTTCAGGGCATCATCAGACTCCCCGGCACGTGCAGATTGCAGGGCGCGCTCGTAAGATTTTAGAAGTTTAGGGGATGCAATTTCGCGGGTGACGACTTCCTGAGCAAATAGGGCCCATGCCCAGCACGCGATAAATGGCACTAAGAATACCTTTTTCATAGTGGTGAATTTCTCCGCCATTATAACGATGCAAGTGCTGAAAAATTAGCCGGCAGCGATAAATTCACCGGAGAAGATGTACTGTTCCCTCCAGTTGTTGCTCCGTTCCATCGGCGAGGCGAAGCCGCAAAATCCAAAAGTACACTCCGCCAGGTGCCGGGAGCCGTTCAATGGAGCCATCCCATCCAAAAGCGGGATTATTCAACTCGCCCTCACTGCGGGAGAAAACCAACTCCCCCCAACGGCTGTACACCTGTAATCCCGCAATAGCAATGGCTGAAGCTCCCTGTGGATACCAAATATCGTTGATGCCATTATCATCCGGACTAAAGGCCGTAGGAACGAAAACGGGAATATCCGTTTTCAGATTGACCTTCACAGAGTCTGTAGCAACACATCCATATTCATCGGTGACCGTAACAAAATAGGTGGTTTCCTCCAATGGCTGCACTTGTTGTACCGGACAGTTGCTGCACGACAATACGTCTTGTGGGCTGGCACTCCACTCGTATGATACCGGCATCGCATTGCCGGAAAGCAGGGCATCCAGCCGAACGGTTTCTCCTGGGATGATGGTTCTTTCTGAACCCAGATCGGCTATTAGGCCCGGTGGTACGCTTTCCAGCCTGATGGTATCCCGATATATACCGCAAGGCCCTTCAATTTGCACCCAATATGTGCCCGGGGTTTGGGTTTCCAGCCTTGAGCTTGTTGCGCCGTTACTCCACAAGATGGTTTCACCGGTAATCTTTGGTTCCAACACAAAGCCAAGGCCGGCGCAGCGCCTGACCAGCGTATCGGCAAACAAGCCGCCATCGCCTGCAATTCCAAGGCCGGTAGCATCCCCGGTGATGGTTGTTGCAGGGTCGTCGCTGTATAAAATTCTGCCCAATGCATCCGGAAAGGACCCGGCTGATGCTTGTGAAATATACCGGCCAGGAGGTGCTGCATCCAAAGTAGCCCTCAACACCACCGAATCTTCGGATAAGAGGACGTGCATGCCCGATGCATCAAAAATGGAAGCCCCGATTCCGCTATTCACTGTTCCGAAGAAAGGAGGGCGTTCGATACTTGTAATGGTAAAAAAATCCGGAAGGGTATCGGTAAGTCTTACCTGTCCGTAGGAAATGCCGGCGGTATTTCGGAAGCGATACGTGATGGTTACCTCCGAGCAGGGAAGCACTTCCTGTGGTTCAATAGTTTTGGTAAATTGAATCTGAAAAGGACATCCACAGCCGTCGCTGCTGCGGCCAATTGCTCCGCCCCGGGCTCCCTCCTGCCTGCCGGTGATTCGGTTGAATTGAAACAGCGTGGAGTGCACATTTTGACGTCCTCCGTAACCGTAAAGCCGCCCATTTCGGTCAAAAAACAGGCTGCCAAGGCTTTCGATTTGAATCCCGGCTGAAAAATTTCCTTCAGAAATTGCCCCGGCAGTATTGATCGAAACCATGCGATTACCGGCGCTGTCATATCCTACCAACTCTCCAAAAACCGGATCGAAGGCTATATCCTCGAGTCGTACAGGATTTGTACTCACTACCGAAACATATCCCGCGGATAAGCCGGACTGATGAAAGCGTATTGAATAGAATCGAGCGTCGTACCCGGTGGTTTTGCTGCGTGCAACCAATAGGAAAGAGGACCCATTAGGCCCCATATCGCCGGCGTGATAAGTAAACTGAATGGTATCTAAATTGGTAGGCACGCCCAAATCAGTCCAATCGCCGGTAGCGCCAATCCTGTAAAAATGATAGTTGTTGGTGTTGAACCCGTAGATGTAGTTGTCCAGCACATTATATCCAATGACATGCAGGGGTATGCCCAGATCGAGCCGGACAGGCGTGAAGGTTGCTTCGTCGAGATTGGCACCCGGCGCAATGACAAAAAGCCCTGAGCTTCGTCCGCTTTGATCAGGCAAGGCAACGTACATCGAGCCATCGCACTGGAAAGGCTGTGCTGCGAGGGGCGCTGCAGTGGCAATCCCCAGGAACCATACCCAACCGAAAAACCTCCATATAGGATTTTGGCTGTATCCTCCTGCTGCAAGGTCAAAATGCGCAGGCGCCGGATTCATCGAATCAAGGTTACCTCGCCCTGGGCATCCACCGGTTTGTCATCATTGCGGAATTGCGCCTTTACACGATACACATATACATCAGAAGGCGCAAGCCGGCCGTTATGAGTGCCATCCCAGCCCTGGTAGTTATTGCTCTTGCCGTCGTACACCACTTGTCCCCAGCGGTTATAGACCTTGAATTCTTCGAATTCGAGGACGCTGATGGCTTCCACGGGTACAGGCCTGAACAAATCGTTGATGCCGTCGCCGTTGGGCGTAAACACATTGGGAAACTCAATAGGCGGCTTGGTCACGGTGATGGTAACAATTCGGGTAGAAATACACCCGTCGGCAGATTTTACGGTCAGTTCGTAAGACACCTGCTCTGTATCACTACCTGCGGGGAACTCCGGCGAAGGACGCACCGTAATGGAGGATTCTCCCATGGTGGGGGTATCGCCGAGTACGCTCCAGAGGTACATGGCACCTGTGGGGTTATCAGGGGTGGTGAAAGCGGTGAGCAACACCTCATTGCCGACGATTACGGTATCCTTATCGGACACGAGCGAATCAATCTGAATGGACTCAGCGATGGTTACGCGGACGGTATCGAACACCTCTCCGCAGCTCAGGTTTGGCCCATAGGCATAACTGATCACATACACTGCGGGAGAAATAAGCGTATTGGTGTTGGCGATAGTGACGCGGTTCGTATCAGCCGGAGGATCAATGCCCGGGCCGGTCCATCTGTAAGTTTGTGTAATTCCGGAAGCAGCAGTGCCGAGAGCTTCAAGGTCTATGGGCTCTCCGCGGCAGATGGTGAAATCCGGGCCTGCATCCACGGTTGCGCGGGGCACGATGGTAACGGTCATAACGTCGCTGGCGGCAGGGCAAGGCCCATCGGGGTCATTGGTGAGGAAGGTCAATTCTACCGAGGTGGTGCCTGCGGGAGGCGTATAAGTGGCGTTAGGGGTAATTTGATTGGGATTAAACACCCCACCCGGAGAAGATGTACCCCAAATTGCGCTGGTAGCCGCACCACCAAAAACACCATTCAGGCTAACCACTCCATCGGCACAAATGGTAGTATCTGCACCGGCAGAAGCGGTAGCCGTAGCATTTACCGTAAGGTTAAGTTCGTCGGAGAACTGCGGACACACGTTATTGGGATCGGTAGCGGTGAGGAAGAGCACATAATCTCCAGGCTCCGTAGGGGTAAAAACTGCGTTGAGTGCGGTTGGCCCGGGTGTGAAAGTGCCCGGAGCGGTTGTTGTCCAAATGCCTCCTTCGGCCGCACCACCTATGGTACCGGCCAGCGAAGCTGCTGAACCCGCACAAACAACCTGATCAGGACCTGCGTTAGCCGTTGGCGGCTGAACAACCGTGATGGTAATATTGAATACTCTGGATGGGCAACTACCGCGGGTTGCAGAAAGTACGTAAGTGGTAGTATTCAATGGTGCCACTGTCAGCAAGGGATCTGTAGAAAAGAGCGTGGTATCTGTCGAGGTGCGCCATTCATAACGCGTAAACTCGTCAAATGCACTATTGAGTTGTACCGGACTGCCGAGGCAGACTGCCCGATTCCCCACAGGGGAAACCGTGGGGGCGGCTTCGACTCTGACGACCGCAGTAGCTCCGACAGGACAATTGGGCACTTCTGCCACGAAGGTGTAGGATGTAGTCTGGTCGGGAGTCGCTATCGGATTCGGACAATCCGTACAACTTAGACCGGTAGTGGTTTCCCATCGGAAAGGATAATCTTCATATCCCTCAGCGATGAGTTGTACGCTTTCTCCCGGGCAGATGAGCGTATCGGAAGGTGTCAGCACCACCGTTGGCGGATCCACCACATTGAGGGTAATGGATGTCGTATCCAAGCACCCGCGATTGGTAATCACGCGAAAGAACGTATTGGTATCCGAAGTGGTGAGTACCATATTCCAAAGGGAATCGGCGGTCTCAAACTCTCCGCTGGGCAGCCATTCGAATTCAATATCCGGGAAATGGGCAGGTTCGTACAGGGGCGAGGTCAACAGGACAATCTCGCCGGGGCAGTAGGGGTCTTTTTGCGGGTTGGCCGTAAGCGGACTAAGGGGCAGAGAGTCCACCCGCACATAAACCGAGTCAAAGACGATACAGTCGCCGATTTCAAAACGCGTAAAATAGGTAGCTGTCTGGGTTGGTGTGGTTACTACATTCAATCCGATGGTATCGCTGAGGCTTGGTGGAAGGGTGGTGGACCATCTCAATCCATCAGCACTGCCCGTGCTGGTGACTGCCTCCATGGGCACTACGGTGCCGAGGCAAATTTCGAGCGTATCCGGCTGTTGAATGTCCACATCGGCGGGAACGACCTCTATTGTAATTTGTGCGGTATCTGCGCAGGCGCCATTTTCGCTTTGCGCAATCAGGGTGTAGGTAGTGGTCAAATCCGGGGTAGCCAAAGGCCCGGAAAGTTCTGGGTCATCGAGGCCGATATTGGGCGACCATGAATATACGGTGGCTTCTGCATCGAACAGCTCCGCGAGACGCACCGGATAATTTTGACATACCAGGGTATCGTTTGCCAGTTCGGGAAATTCAAAAGGATTGACATCAATGGTAATGGAATCCGTCACTACGCAGTCAAACAGGCGCACGGATGCAAAGTACGTGATGGAGGTATCGGGAACGGCTACCACATTAACACTTAGCGTATCACTTAAAGTTCCTGCAGGCGACCAAATCAAGTTAGTATTATTTACATTATCGGTCACCTGGAGTCGAACGCTGTCGCCACGGCAAATGGCCACGGGATCCAGGGCGGAGATTTCGATAACGGGATCAATTACTTTGAGGAAAACAGAGTCCACAGCGGCGCAAATACCGACGTTGCCTTCTACCCTTACCCAAATATCTCCGGTAGGGGTAGCTTGCGGGCTTGGGCTTAGGGGATCGGAAATAATGGATACGGGCGTCCAGAAATACGTGGAAGCGCCTTCTGCCCGGAGCTGGGCATTGCTACCCTGGCACACAAAGACGGTATCTGCATCCGGTTGAATATCCACCACGAGCTGATCGCGCAATTCGATGGTGAGGGTGGTATAGACTACTTCACCACAGCCGAAGTTATTGGTGAGGGAAATGGTGATGGTTTCGGTATCTTCTGCGAGGTTGTCATTGAGGGGCGCAATTATAAAGGAGAGGTCTGTCTGCCCTGGTTGAAATACCACCGTATCCGGAATATTGAGGGTGTAATCCACGTCTCGGGTGGCGGTACCTCCTACCACAACCCGGTAAGTTGCCGCCTGATCCAGGACGTTGCTAAGTTCCACATTAAGACCATCGGGTGTATTGGTGCAATTTTCGATGAGATAATCAATCCCGGAGTTGAACTGCAGGTCAAGCTTTGGAGTACCACCCCGAATTTCGGAGATAAACACGCCGGAGTCGTACTGAAAATCCAAACGGTCAGCCACGGCAATTTTCAGATGATAGGTACTGCACGGGATAACGGAAGCGCGGGCGGTGAGGCTTTTTTTGACTCCCAGAAAGTCTGAGGTCATACCATCGTATTGGGTGGCCTGGCCGTTTTCATTATTGCGATAGTACTGCCAGTTCACTAAGTTATTGATGGTATTAATTTCCACCAGGGTATTGGAGCCGTCGGGCAATACGGCAATATTTTGCTGGTTGCCAATATTGGGATCTCCCACGATGCCGGGGCCGGAGATGAGGAATGCAAAAATATCATTGAAGTCGTTGACGAATTCCGGATATTCTTCGGAGGCGAAGATGTATTCGAAGGTAATCTCGTTGGTAAAGGCGGTGACATCCAGTTCGATGATACAGGCATCATTGGATTCGCTGCCGTCGCCGAAGGTTTCTGACAGGTAGTCGAGGTCGGGATCTCCGGGAGCATTATTGTTGGCTTCCGTATTGCCGCCGCCTGCGTTGTCATTAGGCCCTATTGCCCAGTTGATGCTCCCGGAGGTGAGTAACAATCCTTTTTCGAGGCCGAGCTCGGTATCATCGGTAGCCTGGAAAACACCGTACGCTCTGGATGGGCAGTTGATATCGGTGATGTTCACCAAGGTTTGCAGGGAAGTAATGGAGTTTAGAATTTGCTGTTCTGTAATATCGCCTTGTATGGTGATAGGCTGAGGCTCCTCACAGGGGTTGGTAGAGCACTGCCACTGGCCGGCAAAACCTTCCTGCGTGACATTGCCGTCAGAAGTGAACTGTACCGTCAGACAGCCGCTTGAGGCCTGTACGGTGTAACATACCCCGCCGCCGCCGCCATCGGTTGGGAAGCCGGCGCCGCCGATACTGCCAATGAGCGCAGCCGGGTCGGGTGTAGCGGCATCGTAGAAGGCGAGTTGATCGGGAGATTGGAAATCACTTCCTTCCAGGTTGTAGTAATCTAAAGTGAAGGTGATGCACTGGTGAAAATCGGTGGGACAAATCGTGAAGGTATGCGTTTCGTTGTTGGAATAATCTCCGTCAGGGCCGCCGGTATCGTAAAGGACGCCGAAGCAGGCGCTGGAGCTTCCTTCGTCAATGTTGAAATTGGGAGAAAGCTGATCTACACAAAGTTGAAAGGAACCCCAGTTGGGTGTTCCGGTAGGGGAGTAATCGCTGATGCGCAGGAAGTAGGTCACGTTGGGTGTTAGTCCGTAGGCATCTACGCGAAGTATGGTTTCGCCATTGGGAGCCGAGCCACAGAGAAGTTCAGCGAGGCCATCCACCTGACATTCGCCGCGATAGAGGGCAATTTGGGGGTTGCGCATCGCAGGTACCCCGGCATTGGTAAGCCCTGTGACGGTAATGGAGTAATCGAGGGTAGTATCATTGGTGGTGAAGGAAAACCAGACATCACGTGGCGCCAATCCACCGTTGAAGCAGGTAGGATTATTGCCAAATCCGATATCACTGGCCGTAGCGTTGAGGTTGGAAAAAAATTGCTGCGGGCAGGCCGGGGCTACTCCCAAGTCTATGACTCCGGAACAGTTATCATTGGCCGGTTGGGCGTACAGAGCGGCGGAGAACAACAGAAAAAAACAGATAAATAGCTGTTTCATAAGCAATTAGATGATTGGGAAAGCAGAAGAACTTTCCAAAAATACACACTTTTTTGTGGGCGGGTAAAAAAAAAGCAAAGGTTTGTGATTACGGCGCGAAAAGGAATAAAATTTCGCATAAATCAATTCATCAGAAAAATGGAGCCACAATACTGATACGGCAAGGGGTTGTCAGAAAAGTGCGCTGGCGGGTTGTTTTATTTCATTATGCTACACTCAAAAAGCGCTCAGCATACTAGTGTTAGCTTTTTTAGATATTATAGAAAACCTGGTCAGGGGGAAGGTCTAACCGAATCCGAGAATAGTCATTAATACTACGGCAGAATCAATTTTATGAAGAGATAATATTAATCAAACCATATTCTGAACCGTTACCGAGTTTTTGAACCCTAACTTTTCACCTTTTACCCCGTCTAAAGATTTTTTTCGCATTTTTCCCTTATAAATAGTAAGGTTTTATGGAGTATTGATGTACCTTTGGACTACCTAAATAGGTAGTCTATGAGTTTGCCAGCATGGGTTCTTCCATATAAAGAACCGAAGACCGAGATTAAATGCATCAATGGCCATTTCTACAAGTATGCTGTCGAGTATCGGTATAACGCCGATAAGAAAAGGACAGATAAGATTTCTGGAAGACTCCTTGGACGATTATCGGAATCGGAAGGTTTCATACCCTCTACCCGGCAGTCTACAACCTCTGACCAACTCGATTTACGTAAGGTAGATATCAAAAACTTTGGGGTGTTTGGTCTTTTTTACAACTTACTAGGCGATGACATTAATGGGATAATTTCGCTTTTTCAACCCGAGGTCTCTGAAGTACTTTTGATTGTGGCGCTGTATCGCTTTTCCCATCAGAGTCCCATAAAAAGAATGCCGTTCTATCATTCAAATGATTATTGCTCTGAGCAGTGGGCTACAAAAGGAATCAATGCTAAAAATATAACCCATGCATTGAGAAAGGTCGGCGAAAACAGAGAAATTCTGGTGACCTGGATGCAAAAAAGAATATCCTCTCCGCCTGCCTCGCTAAGTAATTTTTTGATGATTGATTCCACGCATATTCCTACCCTGTCCGATAACTTACATATCAATGCGGTTGGCTATAATCCACAATCGAGCTTCGATAAACAAATCAGGCTGATGTATATTTTCTCATCAGAATTGAAGCAACCTGTTTATTACCGATTGATAAATGGTAATATCGCCGATATCAGTTCCATGAAGACTTGTGTAGAGGAGTTAAACGTAAAACCGGTTGTTTTTGTAGCAGACAAAGGATTCTATAGCAAAGCTAATGCGGCTGCGTTACGTCAAAATAAATTGCATTTCATCATTCCGTTACGCCGGGATAACAGCTTGATTGATTATACTTTTTTTCAAAATCAGGATTTTAAAAAAGGTGCTAAAAGCTTTTTTACTTACCAGAATCGCATTATTTGGTTTTATGAATATCAGAGCGAAAATAATTCCATCGTAACCTACCTGGACGAAGAGCTCAGAGTAAGGGAAGAAAAAGATTATCTCCACAGGTGCATAACTCATCCGGAAGAATATACACCAGATAAATTTGAGACTAAAGTCAACACCTTCGGCACGCTCACCCTAATTTATGACCTGCCGCTGAAACCAACACCTGAAGAGCTCTATCAGACCTACAAGCAGCGAAATGAGGTAGAAGTAATGTTTGATGCTTATAAACACTTTCTGGAGGCCGATAAAACTTATATGCAAGACAGACATGTTTTTGAAGGTTGGCTTATGGCCAACTTTATTGCGATGATTGCTTACTACAGGCTGTACACGGCTCTTAAAGATGCCGGCAAGCTAAACAATACCTCGCCAAAGGATGTGGTCGAGTTTTCTAAAGCTATATACAAGATGCGCAGAGGCGATAATTGGATTACTTCTGAATCAACGGCCAAAATGAGAAAACTCCTAGAGGTGATGAATATAGACTACCTAAATTAGATAAGTTAG
>CAYTNI010000053.1:0-12517 GCA_964439115.1 uncultured Saprospiraceae bacterium | reverse complement strand
CCAGACACCCAGCGGTGAGGTACGGAAATTGGTGTTGTTATGCCACCGGTTTTGATGTTATCCACAGGGGCAGCATCACCGGAATATCTCAGCGCAGCCCATTACCTCAACCACCAAATCAGCGGCGTGAATGGTTCGCTATGCGCGGATATCGCATATCGCAATCTACGATATTGTTGGTGAAAAACTTTTTTCAACCCCGGATTATTTGGCAATATCGCAAATCGCGATACGCGTTACAAAAGGCATGAAGCACCAAAAAACATCGGCACGGGAAACCGCCTCTGCGTCTCTGCGTGCAATAAAAAATCCCCGCGTGCCCTCCGCATGAAACCCTATCCATTGGGTCGCAATGTATTGCGTCCCAACCGCACGGAAAACCGCCCCCTGCGTTTCCGCGCTTCTGCGTGAAATAACAAATCTGCGCGTGGAACCGTACCCATGAGACGCAAGGCCTTGCGTCTCTACCGCGGGAAAACGCCTCTGCGTTTCCGCGCCTCTGCGTGAAACAAAAAATCCGCGCGTGAAAAAATCCGCGCGTTACAACCGCACCGCTGCCGCCGCAAAGGCCAGCCCGCCCCCCGAACCAATGAAAAATGCCAACTGCCCGGGCTTTGCCCTGCCCTGCTCCACCGCCAGATTGAAGGCCATGGGAATGCACGCAGAGCCGGTATAGCCCATGTAATGCATCGCCGTAAACGCCTTCTCATGAGGCTGCCCCAGCAAGTCCATGGTCTCCCGCAGGCTGTTGACGTTGATCTGCGTGATGAAGAAATGATCCACCTCATCAGGAGTGATACCCAGACGACCACAAAGCGTACGGGTCATGTCCGACCAAATCTCCGGATTGAGCTCCTTGGGGAATTTTTTTACGAATTGCAACAGGTGCTGTTTTTCGGCTATCACCTCCGGACTGATGGGATGCCTGGTGCCGCCGCCATAAATGCCCATCCATGAACAATATTGCCCCTGGGAAATCAATTTACTGCTCAAAAAGCCGGTTTTTGCATCGGATTCTTCCGCAGACATCACCACCGCACCGGCACCATCGGCAAACAAAGTCACCGTTTTTTTATCCTGCATGTTCAAATACTTGCTCATGGCATAAGCGCCAATCACGAGCACATGTTGGTATTGATCATCGCTCAGCAGGTACTTGGCCGCAATGTCCATGGCCGTCACAAATCCTGCACAGGCGGTATTGACATCAAAGGTACCCGCTCGTACCGCGCCAATGCGATGCTGCACCACGGATGCGGTGGACGGAGAGATGTATTCGGGCGTATCGGTAGCGATGATGAGCAAGTCAATTTGCTCCGCCTTCAATCCTGCTCTGTCGAGGGCCTGCAGGGCGGCATGTTCGCAAAGGTCGGCGGTACTTTCGTCCGGACCGCACCAGCGGCGCTCATAGATTTCCACATTTTCCCTGAGCCAGGTGTCCACATCCTCGCCGAGGAGCTCATTGAAGTAACTGTTGGGCAAAACGCGTTCGGGAGCATAAGCCCCGGTAGAACGAATGATTGCGTTGCGCATAATGGTTGGTAAAAATTAACGATTGATTCGGGGTAAAGTTAGCAATCTCTATGGCTTATCCTTTCGGAGTGGCGAGCTGCGAGGTCAAATAAATATATATTTATCCAACACTCGCAACTCGTCATCCGACAGGTCGTAATGGATTCGGGCAGGAGCCCCCAATCCGCAAATATTACTTGCTGCCGATGGCAGGCAAATTCACTTTCAATTCCACAGAGAACAAACGGGCAATCACAGGGGATGCCACGAATTCCCGAACCTCGGCGTTGAGCAGGTTGGTCACCTGCGCTGATGCCGTGAACACATCGCTGATGCGATAGCCGGCGCTAAGGTCGAGGTTGAAGAACCCGCCGAGCGCCCCGTAGTTGAAGGAGCGTCCCACACGGGCGTTTTCTACCACCGGCGAGCCACCATAAACCAGGTCGGGGTTGGCGGCAGCCGCTACGTTGATGCCGGAGAAGAAGTCATAAGCCTGTACCCAGCGGCCAAACAGCGAACCGAAAAACTTGGTCTTGTTGTAATTCAGCCCGATACCGAGTTTGTGCGCCGGCGTATTGATAGGCAGGTCGTTTTCGTCCACCTTGCCGTTGCGATTGCCATCGTTGGCTGGATCCTCGGTGTCAATGTCATATCCAAACCAGGAGTAGTTGGCTGTGGCCAACAGACTGGAATTCAGACTGTAACTCACCGATGCATCAAAACCGTAGGTATTCACGGAGCCAAAGTTGAGGTAAGTCAGCACAGTGGCTGCGCCGGTGGCCGGCGTTCCCGGTACCACTTCGCTCATCGGCTTGTCGCCGCGGAAGGTGACCGGGTTGGCAGCCGTAGCGATGCTGAGCGCAGGGCTGAGGAAGTTCTCAGACCAGTTGTAGTAGGCATTGGCATCCACGAAGAGGCGATTGGACAACTGGCCTTTGTAACCAGCTTCAAGCGTTTGGATGGTTTCCACTTCCAGAGGCTTTATCTTGGTGCCATCAGCAAGGGTAAATCCTTCGCCGTTGCCTAAGAGGATACCACCGAAGATATTGGTTTCGAGATTGAGGATGGTAGGCGCAGCAATACCTTTGCCATAAGTTAGGCGGAAGGAACCATTGTCGTTGTAATACACCAGGGCGGCCTTCGGGATGAAGTTAAACCCATAGCGGTCGTGCTGGTCTGCGCGGGCGGCAAGTACCGCCTTGAAGTTGGAGCCCAGTTTGTAGTCTAATTGCAAATAACCTCCAATCTGGTTGATGAGGATATCCTGGCCGAAATCGAGCAGGTAGGTGCCGTTGCTGTTGGCGGCATCGCGCTGGTACTGAATACCGGTGATGAAGCTGAAGTTGTTGCCGATGCGGTTGTTGTACTGCGCTTCGGCGTTCAGACGCTGGGAAGCATCCTGGAAAACGGCACCGCGCTTGAGGGGCACGCCGCCACCGGGGAAGCCGGCAATCGGGAACCACTGCTCGGCAAAGGAGCGGCTGCGCGCTTCGGCTTCGCTGAAGCCATTATTTTTGAAAGACCAGTAGTTGACAGTGCGCTGATTCATGGCGAAGGTCGAGTCGGTTGAGCTCCAGGTTTGATACACCTGTGCAAAGAATCGCGGGGACACATAGCGGAGTTGCACCCAGTTGATGAGCCAGTCGCGGATCTGATTCCGGCCGGCGTTGGTATTGCCGATGTTGTTGCTCTTGCTTCCGCCGTAGGAGGCAATGATGTCTGATTTCGGATTCACGGCATAATACACCTGTGCTTCCCCGCGGAGGGAGTTGAAGCTGAAGTCCGGCCGTTGAATGCCTTCTTCATCAAAATCAACGCCGAGCTCACTGAAGCCTCTGGTGCCGATGTAAACGGAGTCAATGAAGCTGAATTCCTGTCCCTGGGTATATTCGCCGCTCACCTTAAAGGAAATCTTATCACTCAGTTTTTGCGCATGGCGCAGGCGGTAGCTCATTGCGTGAGGCGTTTCGCCAAAAACGCCATCCTGGAGGGAGCTGGTGAAGCCCATGGCCACGGTAGTGCCTTGGCTAGTCCTTGGATTTTTGGTGATGGTGTTGATCAAACCGTTGTGTGCGTTGGGACCAAAAAGTGCGGAAGAGGGGCCAAGTACCACCTCGATGCGCTCCACATCTTCTTTGACGGTGGTGCTCAGGGCGCCAAGGGGAAGTCCGGTGGCAATCAGGGTGGAGAAACGACCGTCGTTCACCTGCAGGTTTTTGGGGTTAAAGGCGCTGTTGAAGCCGCGCGCATTGACGCCAATTCCGAGAATACCGGAACGCACGTAATCGAGGCCACGCTGTCTGCCCAACAATTCGGCTACGTTAAAAGAAGGCAATTCGCCGATGGAGCGGGCATTGATTACCGAAACGGTAGCCGGAGCATTGGTGATTTTTTCGGCAGCGCGGGAGGCGGACACGATCACCTCCTGTCCTACCAGGTTGGAAACCTCCAGCATGAAATCTGCGGTGGTGTTCTGACCGGCACCGAGGCTCAGTTTCTGCGACTGGTTGCCGTAGCCCACATAGGACACAATGAGCACATAGTCGCCGGCCGCAACGGATAGTTCATACATGCCGCTTTCATCGGTTACGGTTCCGTTATTGGTTCCTTCGAGATACACGTTGGCGCCGATAATCGCCTCTTTGGTCTGTGCGTCCGTCACCTTGCCGGAAACAGTCGCACGCTGTGCCTGCAAGGCACCAAAGCCCATCAGGAGCAAACATAGTAATAAGGTTCTTTTCATGTCGGATGCGTTTTAAATGGAATAAATTTCGGGCGATTAAAAAATAAGCCGCACTTTTTTAGGAGTTTGCCCATAGATTCCTAAAAAAAATTCGGCAAAACGAAGTTAAGACGCACCCCTCGTTTCTTGGATATCCATAAAACACTAAAAACGGGTTGACTAAAGTATTTTTTGAGGTTATAAACCGTTGTAATATCTTATATATCAAATTTTTATTTTTAAAAAATATCCTATTGACCTAATTTTTTCAGGAGGTGGAAACCGCTGCTATTTCAGGGTCAATAATCGGTTTGCCTGAGCCAGATGGGCATTTCGCTTTGCTTCGGGCATCTTATCAAAGGTCTTGACCAACATACCCAACCTGGGATTTTTCATAAAAAAATCGCGGTGCACATGGAGGAACCGCCAAAACAGGCCGTCCCAGGTCGGCTGCCAATCCCCTTTGGGAAAGTCACTCATCTTCATCACATAGTTGCTGCCGCTGATATAGGGTTTGGTCGCCATCAGGCCGCCATCGGCAAACTGACTCATCCCATACACATTCGGCACCATCACCCAGTCGTATGCGTCAATGAACATCTCCATGAACCAGCGATATACTTCGTCGGGGTCAAACTCGCACAACAGCATGAAATTGCCCAACACCATCAACCGCTCGATATGGTGACAGTATCCGGTGGCCAACACCCTCTTAATCACCGTATCCACAGGTACAATGCCGGTAGTGCCGTCCCAAAATGACGGCGGTATTTTTCTATCAAATCCCCAAAAATTGGTAGTGCGCTCTCTACTTCCGGCATAGTGATACACCCCTCTGATGAACTCCCGCCAGCCTACAACCTGCCGCACAAAGCCTTCCAGCGAGTTGAGGGGAATATTCGCAGCTACTGAGGGTTCGAGCACGGCATCCAAAATCTGCCGCGGCGTGAGCAAACCCACATTCAGCATGGGCGTCAGCACGCTGTGGTGCAATACGATTTCCTTCGCCACCATGGCATCCTCAAATGCGCCAAAATCCATGAGCCGGTAGCGGATGAACTGTTCCAGCCACTGCTCGCTTTCTTCAAAAGTCACCGGATACCGCCATCCTGTGCCCCAGTGCCCGTAGTGGTCGGCAAAATAGCGTTCCACGTAAGTTTTTGCCTCGCGATACCACTTGTTTTCTGCAGGAAATTGCACTTCAGGCGCCTCCTTATCCTTTGGATAGCGCTGCCGGTTGTCGGCATCAAAGGTCCACTTCCCGCCTACAGGTTTTTGGTCGCTTTCCAGCATAATGTGGCGCAACTTGCGCTGCCGGATGTAGAAATCAGTCTGAAAATATTGCTTCCTCCCTCCAAACCATTCGTCCAATTCGTCGAGCGTATTTAAAAACAGCGGAGAAGGGTAAAGATGAAGCGCAATCCCGGCTTCGGCAGCGGCGCGCCGGAGCCTTTGTTGAAGCCAGTCGTCGCTAGGTTCACAGCAGTGAATAGCCTTTACCCCTCTCGCAGCCAGCGCCGGCATCCATGCCCTGATATCACTCAGCGGGTCAGTCGCCTCGGTGTAGTGCACTGAGTATCCCCGACCAGCCAGCCATTCCTTGTAAAACTGCATGGAAGCCCGGTGGAAGGCCAATTTCTGTTTGTGGAACTTGTATTGTTTGAAGAATAGATACTCTTCAAGCATCCAGACCTCGCGGCCTGGTTGTACCGCCGGATGCTCCCTGAACAGGTGGTGGGGAAAGACTAAGGTGATTTCGACCATAAGGGGTCAAAAATCCGAAATTTTCACTCCAATTCCAACAAAAGGGCGGTTTTAGCCGGGATGGAGAGCGATTTCCCCAGGGGGAATTGTGCTCCGCTCAGCACATTCCGGGCGGTTTTTGCCCCTGAAATTGCGTCAGCAAAGCGGTCTAACGAGACATCCCCGGCCGTTTCATTGCGGTTCATCACCACCATGACCTTGGACTTGTCATCATAGCGGAAATAGACATAAATCCCATTTTCGGGAACATAATGTACCAGTTTACCCTGGTGGATGGCGGTAGCCTGGCGGCGCCACTGGCCCAGGCGGCGCATGAACTCCTGCGCTTCTTTTTGCCGGGCATTCAATCCGTTGCCATTAAAGGCATTGACCTTGTCGCCCGACCATCCTCCCGGAAAATCACTTCGGATGACGCCATGGGCCTCTGTGCCGGGATTGCTCATCAACACTTCCGTACCGTAATAGATTTGAGGAATGCCGCGCATGGTATAATAATACACCATACCCATTTTAAACAAGTCGAAATCCTCGTTCATCTGCGAGTAGAACCGACTGATGTCGTGGTTATCAGGAAAAACAACCAGGTTGTTGGGGTCGGCGTACAAAAAGTCGTTGGCCAAAGTTTCGTAGAGCCGCATCATGCCGGTATTCCAGCCTTCCGGCTCGGTCAGGGCACGGCGCAGCGCCGCCTGGAGGGGAAAATCCATCAGTCCGGGCAGGCAGGAGGTATAACCGTCCTTGTTTTGCTTGCCGCCCTGCCAATACGCTACCCAGGCAGGGTTTTCCGTCCATTCCTCTCCTACAATGTTGAAGCCGGGATATTCCTGCATGACGGCACAGGTCCAGTCACTCATAAAGTGCTTATCGGGATAGGGGTGGGTATCCATACGGATGCCGCTGAGGTCGGCATATTCAATCCACCAGATGGTATTTTGGATGAGATAGGTGGCCATGAGGGGATTGCGCTGGTTGAGGTCGGGCATGGTGGGTACGAACCAGCCATCTACGAAGCGCCGGAGATCCTCGGCGGCCACGTAGGGATCCTGAATGACCGACTTGCGGTGATTGGTACCGACGAAGCCGCTTTGGTAGTTGAGCCAATCTGCAGAAGGGAGGTCTTTCATCCACCAGTGCTCGGAGCCGCAGTGGTTGACAATCATGTCCATGATCAGTTTGATCCCTTTGGCTTTTGCGGCTTTGCTCATGCGGCGGTAATCCTCGTTGGTACCGAAGCGGGGATCTACCTTGTAAAAGTCGGTAGTAGAATACCCGTGGTAGGAGTATTCTTCCATATCGTTTTCGAGTACGGGGTTTACCCAGATGGCGGTAAAGCCCATGTTGCCGATATAATCGAGGCTGTTGATGACGCCTTCGATATCTCCGCCATGCCGCCCTCCCGGGTTTTCGCGGTTGGGTTTTTCGCGCATGCCGGCCACGAAGTCGTTTTCCGGTCGGGCGTTGACGAATCTGTCGGGCGTGATAAGGTACAACACATCAGAGGTGTTGTACCCTTCGCGTTCGGCGGCACCTTCCTCGCGGGCCAGCAAGGTGTAGGGTTGCCGATGAACCACTTTGCCGTCTTTTTGAAAGACGATGTCAAACTGGCCGGGTTGGACCCCATCCATGAGCAAAAGATCTAAAAAAAGGTAGTTGGGATTGGCCGTGCGCACAACGCGCTCCAGGCGCAGGCCGGGCGTGCTCACGGAGGGGTGCCAATCGGTTATATTGGGTGCATGAATTAGCAGTTGCAGGTTGGGGTTTCGCATACCGGTCCACCAGAAAGGCGGTTCTACGCGCACCTGCGCCTGAAGGGAAAGGGCAATCCAACAAAATGCTCCGAACAGGAGCCCTGCTTTTTTTATCATGGCAAATACAATTCAAATTCTACTCTTCGGTTTTTGCTTCTGCCGCTGGTTTTTTTATTGTCGGCGATGGGCATGGATTCTCCGAATCCGGCAAAGCTGAGCCGCTCGGCGGCAATACCGGCACTCACGAGATATTCGTAGCACGCTTTGGCCCTGTTTTCGGAAAGCAACTGATTTTTTTGTGCTTCGCCGACATCATCTGTATGCCCTTTGATGCGGAGATGGTACGCCGGGTTTTCTTTCAGGATATTAGCCACCTGATCGAGCACGGGCAGAGAAGCCGGCAGCAGTCGGGTGCTGTCCGTCTCAAACTGCACCGATTGGGTGGCGGTGATGAGTACCTGTTTTACCTCTTCCTTGATTTCCGGGCAGCCCTTGTTGGAGGCTTCACCGGCTTCTTCGGGGCAGCGGTCGTCAGCATCCATGATGCCATCGCCATCGGTGTCCGGACAGCCGGCATAAGGGCCGGGTTTTTCGGGGCAGCGATCGTCCATATCGGCCACGCCATCGCCATCGGTATCCGGGCAGCCTTGCAGGGCAACCAGGCCGGCGAGGTCGGGGCATCGGTCATCTTCGTCCGGGATGCTGTCGCCGTCAATATCGGCGAGCGGGCATCCGCCATTGCTTTCCGGACCGGGCGCTTCGGGGCAGTTGTCGTCGCCATCCTTGATGCCGTCGCCGTCGGTATCCGGGCAACCGGTGAGGGGTTCCGGCTGGGTGGGGCAGCGGTCATCTTTGTCTGCGAAGCCGTCGCCATCCGCATCCGGGCAACCCATGGCGGTACCTGGTTCATCAGGGCATTGATCTTCGGTATCAGCGACGCCGTCGCCATCTTTATCGGCACAGCCGCCGGCAGAGGCTTGTCCTGCCACATCGGGGCATTGATCCACTGCATCGGGGATACCATCGCCGTCTTTATCGGGACATCCCCTGGTGGTGAGAGGGCCGGGGGCATTGGGGCATGGGTCGGCTTCGTCGGGGGTGCCATCGCCGTCGCTGTCCGAAGCACGTCCCAGGCGGAAGATAATCCCTGCACCGCCCTGGATATGATTTCTGCGATCGAGGCTGGAATTGCGGTATTCGCCCTGGAGGCTAAAAAAAGAATTGGGTCCTACCCGGATGTTCAAGCCACCGCCCAGAGGAATTTGCAGATTGGCCTCGTCCTCACCGGCGAGCATCATTCCTGCACCGGCAAAGAGGTAAGGCCGCAGCGTTTTGCCTGCGTGCTGCAATTGTATCAGGGCATCCACACTGCCAAAGGTGCGGTTGTTCATCTCCCCCGGGAGGGAGGCCACGCCGGCCTTTACGGGAAGGGCAAAGTTGAGTCCCTTGCCGATTTTTCTGATCCAGGAGATCTCCAGCGCATTGGTGACGCTAAGGTCTTCACCGGAATTGGTAATCCCGTAGTCCACCAAAAAAACCCGGGCACCCAGCATGTGTTTATCGGCAGGATCATCTTGTGCCGGTAATACCTGTACCAGCATAAACTGGGTGAATATCAGCAATAAAGAATATATCAGGCGCATGGGCAGCACATGTGGTTGGTTAAAAATCGGTTTTGGGTCTTTGCAAACATTCATTGGCAAAGAAGTACCCATATAAGGGCAAAATTAATTACTTTTTTAATATCAAGGGTCTTCTTTGCAGGCTTTGAAGCAAACTCGCCATTTTTTATCGCTTCTTTTCAAATTGGAAGAGCCCAAACAAAATAGTTGCATTGCAAAATTTATCATATTTTGAAATCCAATTTGCGGGCTTGGTATCTTTCATCGTAATGCCCGCTAAACCAAAGATTTTATATTACAGTCTGGTTTTACAGCCCCGAAATAGGAATGGCAAAACGCCTAATAGCACCAACAGCGCAAAAGATAAATAGCAAAACTTCAGGCAAAGAGCGGAAAGGCAGCCCCAGAACGGCGAAAGGTCAATAGTAAATCGAAAACTGCTAACCGATTGAAGCCCCAGAGGGGTGAAAGGTTAATAGAAAAACAACACAACTAACCGCTAAGAGCCCCAGAGGGGCGGCACACCCATCAACCCATAGCAAATACCTATACCCATTAATACGTCCCTGTGGTGTTTGATGAAAAAGGCAAGGTGCCACTCCTCCGGAGCTAATCAACGACGATAATTGAAATTTCTAATGGCTTATCACTCCTCCGGAGCTTGCATTAACATGAAACACCAAAGATTGGAAATACCATCCTCAACCATAATTGGATTTGTGCCCCATCCCGGAGGGATGACAGGTTTGTAGCAATCAAATGTGGGGTTGAGCTGCGACCCCGGAGGGGTCGTACATTGACTTCGGCAACCTTGAAACAAATATCCAACATCTTAATTTCTAATCTATTATGCCGTATGTTTTGGGAAAATCCCTAAGAGACAAACCCCATGGTCGTATTGAAAAATTAATACTGTTTTGAAATACCCTTTATGGATAAATACCCCCTTTACGGATTAACTATTCAACCCAATAATTTTATGCGACAGTTTGGTTTTTGTCCAATTGGAAAGGCAATTACCCTATAAAAAAAATACCGCAGGCATCGAGACGGAGAGCCCTGCGAACTACATTCCCCGGAACGGGGTTAATAAATTACTGTCATTCTTGCAGGCCAAACTGTCAGAAAGTCCTTTTCAGGGGTTTTGGCACGTTGTATGCAATAATAATGGTATAAACACTCACCATCCTCAGCAATATGAAACCGCAAGTGACCATCTCTAAAGAATTACTGACAAAGCTCGATCTGGCCAACACCATCAACGGCGGAATGGCGCAGGTGTCCATGCAGGGTTGGCAATCTGAAGACGGGTTTCATCTGGTATTGCATGCCCCCGGAGCGCCACTTGACAAAATCCGCGTAGAAGCGATTAACCAGCGCTTTGTGGTCTATTACCATTTGGATTGTCTGGGCGGCGAAGCACAACTACCCTACTACCTGCTCAATGTGCCACTTCTCCCTGTGGTAGATGTCAATGGCATCACCGCGCGGGTTTCGGAGGGCAAAATCCATATATTCGCCCCGTTTAATGACTGGAGCAAGGGAGCCCGTAAAGAAATCGCTTTAGAGGAATAACTGCGATTGACCCGCCAACCTTAATTGAGCATCTCGTATATTCCGGCAATGCCCTGTCCCCCACCGACACAAGCGGTGACCATGCCGTATTTTTGGTTCTTCCGTTGTAGATCGTGAAGAAGTTGGGTGGATAGCTTAGCGCCGGTGCAACCAAGCGGATGACCAAGTGCTACGGCGCCACCATTGGGATTGACAATATCGGGATTGAGGCCGGCCTCCTGAATGACAGCGAGAGCCTGAGCCGCAAAAGCCTCATTGAGTTCAATATGCTGAATATCGGATAGTTTTAAACCTCCCTGGGTCAGTGCCTTTGGAATGGCTGCTACAGGGCCAATGCCCATATACAGCGCCTCTACGCCGGCCACCGCACAGGAAACCATGCGGGCAATGGGCTGAAGGTTGAAGCGCTTGACGATTTCCTCGCTGACCACCAGCAGGAAGGAAGCGCCGTCGGAAGTTTGAGACGCATTGCCGGCAGTAACGACGCCATTGGCGGCGAAGGCCGGGCGCAGTTTGGAGAGCCCTTCCAGGGTAGTGTCACGTCGCACGCCTTCATCCACAGCTACGAGGTGTTCGCTTTCCACCCTTTTATTGTCCTGCACAAAGACTTCCCTGACTTTTACGGGCACGATCTGGGATTCGAAAAAACCCTGGTCAATGGCGTTAGCGGCCTTAAGGTGGGAGTTGACCGAAAATTGATCGGCGGCCTCGCGGGTGATGCCGTACTTTTTGGATACGGCTTCGGCGGTAAGCCCCATGCCGACCAGATAGTCGGGTGTTTCGCTGGCCACCGCATAACTCGGCGCCAGCTTGTATCCTGTCATGGGAATCATACTCATATTTTCGGTGCCGCCTGCCACGAATACATGGCCCATGCCGGCACGGATTTTAGCCACGGCAATAGCGACGGTTTCCAGTCCGGAGGCGCAGTAGCGATTGACGGTAACGCCGGGTACTTCTTTTCCCAGGGCCCGAAGGGAGATTTGGCGACCAATCTGCAAGCCTTGTTCACCCTCGGGATTGGCGCAGCCCACAATAACATCGTCCACCAGTGCGGGGTCGAGCTCCGGAACCTGTGCCATGAGATGCCTGACCACATCCACTGCTAAGTCATCAGAGCGATAATTGCGGAATCCTCCTTTTTTGGCTTTGCCCACGGCACTGCGATAGGCTTTAACGATGTATGCTTCCATGGCGAGATGATGTTAGATGGATAAGACGTTTATAAATTGAATTGGTTCTGCGAAGATAGTACATTCGATTCGGAAAAAATTAAAACATTTTGTGTATTTTTAAAAATAAACTTGTTGTTTGAAATTATTGTAGTTAACTTTGCTGTCTAATCAAGTGTGCTTTTATGGCTCAGGCAACCTATACCGAAGAAAACATTCGTTCCCTTGACTGGCGCGAGCATATCCGGATACGACCGGGCATGTACATTGGCAAACTGGGTGACGGTTCAGCCGCAGATGACGGCATTTACGTGTTGCTCAAGGAGGTAATAGACAACTCGATTGACGAGTACGTGATGGGCTTCGGCAAACAAATTGAAGTTAAGATTGACGATTCAGGTG
>CAYTNI010000052.1:0-12710 GCA_964439115.1 uncultured Saprospiraceae bacterium | reverse complement strand
TTGCCTTACCTGCGGCAATGCACAGGAGCAAAATGCTTCCTTGCCTGCCACCGACGCGGAAACGGTTAGATATCCCATTGATTTCAAATGGGGAGAGGCCACACCCTTGCTCAACGAGGGCGGCAGCGACCAGATTCTTCAACTCGCCGCAAGCCGCAGCGGAGATCAACTGTTGGAAATTACCGGCTACTATTTTGAACAGGAGCCAAAACCCAAGGATGCTGACAACCTGGGGTTTACCCGCGCCGAGGGCATCGGAAAGCTGGTCCGCGAAGCCGGTGTGCCTCAAGACAAACTGCGCATCCGGGCAAGAGCCATGCAGGAAAGTGAGGGCGTGCGGGAAAATACCTTCATTGGCTTTGAAAGCCGCGTGCTGGAGCCTGAACAAAAGAAAGTAGAGACCGTAGAGCAACTCGCTGACCGCATCATCATCAGGTTCCCCGTCGGCTCCACCCAGATGATCTACGACAAAACGGTGATGGACTACCTTGACCAGCTCGCGGCTCAGGTACAGAAAACCGGTGAACTTGTATCGCTTACCGGACATACCGACAATACGGGAACGCCGGAACGCAACCTCCTGCTCGGTACAGACAGGGCCGCCGCCATCCGGCAAATCCTCATCGAGAAAGGGGTTAAGGCGCAGCAAATTACCGCCGACTCCAAAGGCCAGGCACAACCGGTAACCACCAATAAAACCCTGGAAGGCCGCGCCGAGAATCGCCGCGTAGAGGTTCGCCTGATCAGAAAATAATTTACCTAATATCCACAAATCCTTAGAAAATGTTCTACCATAATCTTCTCCTACATATCGAAACCAACTGTTGGATCTGGTGGCTCCTAGGCTCCCTGTTGCCGTTGCTCCTCGGCATAGCCATCGGATACCTTATGTTTTCAAAATACCGGCGAATCGCGGCTCAAAGCACCGCCGAATGCGAGTCCCTGAAACTCAAAACCACTGCACTGGAGGAAAACCAAGCTAACCTGGAATACCAACTGGAAGAAACCACCAAAGCGCAACAGCGTACGAAGACTGCACTGCAAAGCTGCGAGGCAGACAAAGCCATTCTCCAGTTTAAACTGGACAAGACTCACGAACTGGAGGATGAGCAAATGCGCACTGCCATGACTCCGCAGGGTCCCGCCGTGCTCTTTGGCCACCACAACCTGCAAATCATCGAAGGCATTGGGCCTAAAGTGGAGGCGCTGCTGCATGAGGCGGGTATCCAGACCTGGACAGACCTGGCAACAGCAACTTTTGAACATCTCAGAAATATTCTGGAGGCCGGTGGGCCAGCATTCAGCATGCAAAACCCAGCAAGCTGGTCAGAACAGGCCGCACATGCATCTTCCGGAAATTGGGATGCCCTCAGAAAGCTTCAAAAATCCCTCGAAGGCGGCGAAGAATCTGGAGATGGCGACACTCCCTCTAAAATGGAGACCATGCTGGCCAAAAAACTGGGTTTTTCTCTCCATACCGAAGATTTGCAAATCGTTGAAGGCATTGGCCCGAAAATCGAATTATTGCTGAACGAAGCAGGCATCCGCACCAGACAGGAGCTCGCCGCAGCCTCCGTGGCCTCCCTCAGAAACATCCTGGAAAAGGCCGGCGCGGATTATCAATTGGCAGATCCTTCATCCTGGCCTCAGCAGGCAGCACTCGCAGCTGCCGGAAAATGGTGGGAGCTTAAACAATTACAGGATACCATGTCGTGACCCAGAACGCCGACTGAATATACTGTTTTACTCTTCATCGTCATCATCGAAACGCGTTTCATTGAGCATACCGGCCAGCAAGTCGCGGAAGGACAGACCGGCTTCGAGGATGGCTTTGTTGACCACATTGAACTCTGCCAGACCGTGCAGGACGAGTTCCATGTAAGGGTAGGCGTCGTCGCCGGTAATGCCGAGGGTTTTTTCGGTGAGTTTGCGAAGACCGGCCACGCTGTCGAGGGCATCACAGTATTCCTTATCTGGGGCATCAATGAGTAATTCTACATCATTGCCTCCGGCAAACCAGGCACGGATGACGCCATAGGGATCGTTATCCTTTCCCTTTTTCAGCTTATCCGGGTCGGGAAAATGGTCGAGAAACATCTCTTTCACTGCTATGCCGAGCAGGTGCATAGCAACCTGGTAGGGCCCTTCCTGTTCACCTTCGTACACGAGCTCCACCTTGCCGGTGATGGCAGGTACCACCCCCCAGAAATCGGTTATGCGCGCCGTGGTGGAGCTTTCCCTTTGGAGCAACATCCGACGTTCAGCGGTACTCACCAAATTTTCGGCAGCAGAGATGCTTAAGCGTGCCGAAACCCCGCTTTTAGAGTCCACCCATTCACTATCGCGCGCTGCGAAGACGATGCGTTCAATCAGGATTTCCAGCAAATCGGGTACTTTCACGGCTCTCTTCTGGTCGGGGTGCAGGGCCGCTTCCTGCCGGGTGATGGTACGCGCGATTTCTATGGTTTTGGGATAATGGGTTAGAATTTGGCTTTCAATCCTGTCTTTCAGCGGGGTGATAATGCTACCGCGGTTGGTGTAGTCTTCCGGATTGGCAGTGAACACAAATTGAATATCCAGCGGCAATCTCAATTTGAAGCCGCGAATTTGGATATCGCCCTCCTGAAGGATGTTGAACAGTGACACCTGGATACGCGCTTGCAAGTCAGGCAATTCATTGATGACAAAAATACTGCGATGAGCGTGGGGCACCAGTCCGAAATGGATGACGCGTTCATCGGAATAGGGCAATTTCAGGGTTGCGGCCTTGATGGGATCCACGTCGCCGATGAGGTCGGCTACGCTGACGTCCGGGGTGGCGAGTTTTTCCACGTAGCGCGCGTCGCGGTGGAGCCATGCCACAGGCGTATCATCGCCCATTTCGGCGATGAGATCCCTTGAGAAACGGGAAATGGGTTGCAGAGGGTCGTCGTTCAGCTCACTTCCGGCCACCACGGGGATGTACTCATCCATCAGGTGGAGCAGCAGGCGGGCAATACGCGTTTTGGCCTGGCCGCGCAGACCGAGCAGGAGGATGTTATGCCTGGACAGGATGGCGCGTTCGATATCCGGCAAAACGGTATCGTCGAATCCTATTATACCATCGAATACTTTTTTGCGTTGTTGAAGAATACGCACCAAGTTGTCGCGCAGTTCTTGTTTGATGCTTTTGGGTTGATAGCCTGAAGCCTTGAGCTCGCCGAGTGTCTGGATTTGATTTTGCATGAGCAAAAGTTATTTTTAAACCTCCTCTGAAACGCCAATTTCTGCCAATGGTTGCATGCGGAAGATGAGGCTTAAAAAGTTAACCTAACTTTTATTTGTTTTTTAAGAGATGGTCAGCACTAAGGATTATTTTTGTTGTTTACTAAAAAAAAGAAGAAACCTGCGCGCCATTTCCACCAAATTTTGGGAATATGATACTTGATCCGGAGCGGTTGAAATCCAATCTGCCTCTTTTTGAAACAGAAGATCACCTTCCATATATTCACCGCGATATCAGTTGGTTATCCTTTAATTACCGGGTATTGCAGGAAGCCAGTGACACCACGGTTCCCCTCTTCGAGCGGATTAAATTCCTCGCTATTTATTCTTCCAATCTCGACGAGTTTTTCCGGGTGCGCATGGCCAACCAGCGCAACCTGTTGCGGGTAGGCAAGAAAACCAAGCGGGAATTAGAAACCCCTCCCAAGATGGTCGTCAGAGAAATCCAGCACATCGTCAACAAGCAGCAGCAGGAATTCAGCGCCATTCTGGAGAAGCAGATTATACCCGAATTACGCAAGCACAAAATATTTTTGGTGCGCCGTCTGGAAATGGATGAACTTCAGCGGGAATTCGTAGAAAACTACTTCAAAGACCACATGTTGCCGTATGTGCAACCCGTACTCCTGGTCAAAAATAAGATACGACCTTTCCTGATTAACCGCGCCTTGTACCTCGCCGCTCAGCTTCGCAGCAAAGGCGAGGCCACCGCACTCGAGGAATACGCCATTGTCAATATTCCTTCCGATCACCTGCCAAGATTCGTACGACTTCCTTCCCAGGCCGGTCGGCACGATGTAATATTTTTAGACGATATCGTTCGGCACAGTCTGTCCTGGATGTTCCCGGGTTACGATATTCTCGACACTTTTTCCCTCAAGCTCACGCGGGATGCAGAACTGTACATCGACGATGAATATTCCGGCGATCTCATCCAGAAAATCAAGGACAGCTTAGCCAAAAGGCACGTGGGGCCGGCATCGCGGTTCGTCTTTGACAGAGATATGCCGGCGCCACTGCTCGCTTTGCTGCAGGAAGTACTGGAGCTCGAAAAATACGACATGCTACCCGAAGGGCGATACCACAACAACTTTGACTTTTTCAGGTTTCCGGACTTTGGGATGAACCACCTGAAATATCCCCCACTGGAACCCATACCCCACCCTTCCCTGAGCATTTCCAAGGATATTTTCCGCACCATCCGTCAAAAAGACCAACTGCTGCACTCGCCCTTTCAATCCTACGACAGTGTGCTGCGCTTTTTTGAAGAAGCGGCACGTGACCCCAAGGTAACGCACATCAAAATCACTCAATACCGCGTAGCCCGAAAGTCGCGCATTCTGGAGGCATTGATGGCCGCCGTAAAAGCCGGCAAGCAGGTTTCTGTTTTTATCGAGGTAAAAGCCCGATTTGACGAAGAGGCCAATATCGAATGGGGTGAACGATTGGAAAAGGCGGGCATTTCTGTCCATTACAGCTTCCCCGGGCTTAAAGTACATGCCAAGTTGGGATTGGTGCGACGCATGGAGCAAAAGGGACCCCGCCTGTATGCCTATCTTTCTACCGGCAACTACCATGAGGAAACAGCGCGCGTGTATTCAGATTACGGCGTGTTTACGGCCGATGAGCGCATCACCACAGAAGTAGCAAGGGTGTTCTCCTATCTGGAAACCGGCAAGGAGCCCCTGCAGCCTTTTGAGCACCTCCTGGTAGGCCAGTTCAACCTGCGCAACCGGCTCTTGGAATTAATGGATTATGAAATCCAACAAGCCAAAGGGGGTAAAAAGGCCAGTATCTGGCTAAAAATGAACAGCCTCCAAGATCGGGATATGATCGAAAAACTCTACCAGGCGGGGCAGGCCGGCGTGGAGGTCAAACTCATCATCCGCGGAATATGCTGCCTGGCAGCCGGCATACCGGGATTCAGCGAAAATATTGAAGCTTTGAGCATCGTCGATAGATTCCTGGAACATGGCCGGATTTTCAGCTTTCACCATGACGGTAAGGAACTGGTCTATCTGTCGAGTGCCGACTGGATGGTGCGCAATCTTTCCTTCCGCGTAGAAACCGCCTTTCCGGTTTTTGATGCCGCCGTGAAAAATGAAATCATGGACTTCTTTGAAATCCAACTCAGCGATAACGTAAAGGCTCGGATACTCGACTACAAAATGTCCAATGATTACAAACGCCAAAATGGTGATATCTCCATTCGGTCTCAAATGGACACCTATTACTACCTCAAACGCAAGTCAGAGCGCGAACAAACCGAGGAATAATTTTTGAAAAAAATTTGCAAAAATGTTTGGCAGTATAAAACATACGCACTTATCTTTGCAGCCGCAATCGAAAGCGATATGCGGACATAGCTCAGCTGGTAGAGCGCAACCTTGCCAAGGTTGAGGTCGCGGGTTCGAATCTCGTTGTCCGCTCCAGGAAAAGCCGTTCTCTATGAGGCGGCTTTTTTTTATTGAATATTGCATAAAATCGCTACTTTTGTCGCATCAACCCGCAAAGGCGGAATGGTGGGCAAATAGCCGAAACGCCCGGGTGGTGGAATAGGTAGACACGCAGGACTTAAACGCAATTTGAGTGCATCCGGGGAAACCCGGACTGTAGAACCTCTCAAATTCGGGGAAACCTTTCTGCAAAGAATGGCAATCCCGAGCCAAGTTCCGGAATCACCCTCCGGAAAAGGTGTAGAGACTTGACGGGAGGAGCCTGTGCCGCAAGTTTAACTTGCAGTATGGCTAAGAGAAAGTCCAGACCACAAACGCCGACCCTTCGGCGGCAGTGAAAACTGTAGTTGGTAAGAAAATCCTGTGGCCAGCAACGGCCGTGCGGGTTCGATTCCCGCTCCGGGCACCAAACAAAAGGGGCCATCTTCTTCACGAGGATGGCCCCTTTCTTTTTTAGACATTAAACCGGAAGTGCATCACATCGCCATCTTCCACGACATACTCCTTACCCTCTACCCGCATTTTTCCGGCTTCCTTCACCGCAGGCTCCGAACCGTATTGCACGTAATCGGAGTATTTGATAACCTCCGCGCGAATAAATCCACGCTCAAAATCGGAGTGAATGACCCCGGCAGCCTGTGGCGCCTTGTCGCCCCGGTGTATAGTCCATGCGCGAACTTCCTTCTCCCCGGCGGTAAAATACGTAATCAAATCCAGCAGGTGATAAGCGGCGCGAATAAGGCGGTTCACGCCCGGTTCCTCCAGGCCCATATCCTCAATAAACATCATGCGCTCCTCCATGGTCTCCAGGGCGGCAATCTGGGACTCAATCTCGGCGCTGATGAAGATGACTTCCGGATTCGACTCTTCCTTAAGTGCCTCCTCCAAAAACGCCTTGGTATAGGCATTGCCGGTGAGTACCGACTTCTCATCCACGTTACAGACGTATAAAATAGGTTTGGAGGTAAGCAAAAACATGTTGTCGAGATAACCCTTTTCTTCCTCATCCAATTCCAGTGTCCGCGCCGACTTGCCGGCCTGGAGGTGCGCCAGGATTTTCTCCCCCAGCACGAGTTCGCGCGCTGCTTCCTTATCCCCTACCCTCGCCGCCTTGCGCACCCGGTCCAGGCGCTTCTCTGCCGTTTCGATGTCCTTCAATATCAGTTCTGTGTCAATAATATCCTTATCTCTCACAGGATCCACATCGCCATCCACATGCACAACGTTGTCATCCTTAAAACAACGCACCACGTGAATGACGGCATCCACTTCGCGGATATTGGCCAAAAACTGGTTGCCCAGCCCTTCGCCCTGGCTGGCACCCTTGATCAAACCGGCAATATCGAGGATATCAATGTTGGTAGGTACTACCTTTTGTGGGTTGACCAGCTCAGAGAGTTTGTCCAAACGGGGGTCCGGCACCGTGATGACTCCCAGGTTAGGGTCTTTGGTGGCAAAAGGATAATTGGCGGCGAGCGCCTTGGCAGAAGTTAAAGCATTAAAAAGCGTAGATTTGCCCACGTTGGGCAGCCCGACGATACCGCACTTGAGGCCCATGTTGATTCTATTTTTAAAGAGATGCTGAAAAAACGGCGCAAAGATAGCTTTTTATGAATTTTCTCGCGCATTTGTTCCTAAGTCCGGAAGACGAGGAGTTGCTGGCCGGCAATTTCATCGGAGATTTCATTTCCAACAGGGATTTGCCGGCACTTCCGGAGGGACTGCGCCAGGGAGTGATGCTGCACCGCCATATTGATACTTTTACCGACAATCACCCAAGGGTACGGGAAGTGCTGCAACTCCTCCGGCCAGCCCATGGAAAGTATGCCGGCGTAGTCTGGGATGTAATGGGCGACGCCCTGCTGACCCGCCACTGGAGCCGCTTTCACCCTGCATCGCTGAGGGAATTCACTACAATGGTTTACGCCATGCTGAACCGCCAACGCCACCTGATGCCGGAACCTATGTACAGCCGCCTGCCCCGCATGATTGAGGAGGACTGGCTGATGAAAGCGGGTCATGAAGAAAGTATTGACTTTTCTTTAGAGCGCATTAGCCGGAGGGCTAGCCGCCCGGAATGGCTTCAAGGAGGAATAGAGAGCTACAGGAGGCATCTTACCGAACTGGAGGCCGCATTCCTGGATTTTTTTCCCGATTTGATAAAAACGACGATTACCCTTCGAAGTGCAATGAAAAGGTGATGCCGCGCGACAACAGCTTTTCCAGTACGGTGGACTCCTGTAGATCCTGGTTGTAAAGCAGAATATTACCGATGCCGCGGGAAAACTTAATCTCCGGAGAAAATATAAAGTAGGGCATGTAAAACTGAATACCTGCGCCATACTCGAGGGCAAAATCGTTGGGCGCGATGCGCACCAGGTTGTCGGACTGTCGGGCGCGCGAATCGCTGGCCACATCGAAGGCATACTTCACCCCGGCGATAGCAAACAGGCGAAAATCCCGATACGGTGCCGATTTATAGCGCAGGTGGAAGGGCATTTCCACAAAAACGGACTCCACGCGGCGCTGGGTGAAATTATTTACGCGGCTACGGCGGTCGTAGGTGATGCTCCGCTCCGCAAATGAAAGGGTGGGCATAAACCGGAAATCGAAGTGCTCCCCTATTTTGAGGTTGGTGATGATGCCGAGGTTGAAGCCCGGCCCTTCAGCGGATTCCACCCGCGTGATGCTGTCGTTTTCAACAAATTTAGAAGATTTGAACGGCTCGTAACGGGAGTTGTTCAGAGCCAGGGTGATACCGAAGTAGTAAGGCTTCTGGTTGAAATCAAAATAATTGTAATTACCCCCGCCTGCTGGTTGCGCCCAAAGCGATAAGGATGGTAAAATACCAAGCAGGAAGGCGAGGATTATTTGTTGGCCTCGTAGATGGAGCATATTCCGAGAGTTAAAGGAATGCATCGGCTTTTTTGGTATCCTAAGTGATTCAGTACATCCAGAAATGCCGCACCGTCCGGGAAAACCTGCACGGATTCGTACAGGTAGCGGTAGGCTTTGGGATCTCTGGAGGTTATCCTGCCGATGACCGGAAGGATGTTTCTGAAATAAAAATGGTACAACTGCTTGAACGGAAAGAGGGTGGGTTTCGAAAATTCGAGGATAACCACCTTGCCGCCCGGTTTGAGCACGCGGCGCATTTCCTGCAGTCCCTTTTCGAGGTGCTCGAAATTACGCACACCAAAAGCAACGGTAATTGCGTCAAACGTATTGTCTGGAAAGGGCAAATTCTCGGAATCGCCTTCTTCCAAGGTGATGATGTCATTCAATCCGCGGCGGCTGATTTTTTGTCGGCCGATGGCCAGCATATCGGTGGAGATGTCAATGCCGATAATTTTTTCGGGCCTCAGCTTTTTGGCGGTTTCGAGCGCCACGTCGGCGGTGCCGGTGGCCACATCCAAGATGAGCCGGGGCTGTGTATCCTGGAGGAGGTCAATGGCTTTTTTGCGCCATTGCCGGTCAATGCCGGCGCTGAGGATGCGGTTGAGCAGGTCGTACCAGGGGGCAATCCGGTTGAACATTTCGGACACCTGGCTTTTCTTGCTTCCTTCCGCGCTGTATGGTTTGACGGGTGCATTCATGGTTGGTAAGTGTGCCGCAAGGGCCTTTTCGGGTGCAAAAATAGATAGAAAAAACAAGGTTACACTTGTACAACTAAAAAACGCTATGGTTCAACGGCATGGAGTGCCGGTGTACTTTTTTGCGGGCGATCAATGAAGGACAAACCGGCAAAGGATAACATGGAAAGCGCTGCCACCAGGATCCAGAGGGCATGGTAACCGAAGTGTCCGGCCACGTAAAGTCCGACCATGGGCGCCAGCACGTGCGCTACCGAATAGGTGAGCGAATAAACGGCCATGTATTGCCCCCGGTTTTGATCAGTCGCGCGGTTCATGGCGTAAGAACTGGCAAAAGGCATGGACAACATCTCGCCGATGGTGATGACGATTACCGAAAGGGTCACCACCCAAATCCAGGCGCCCGGAATCAGGTAAATGAGGTAGGAAGCGCTCACGGCGATGGCGCCCCATTTGATGAGCGTCATTTGCCGGATTCTGCCTTCAATTTTAAACACGAAGGGCATTTCAAAGACGGCGATGAGCAGTCCGTTGAAAGCCAGAAAAGCTCCTATTTGTCCTTCATTCATGTGGTAATATTCCTTGTAGAATACAGGAATGGCGGCAAAAAACTGCATAAAGGCAAAGGCCCACAAGGTAATCATCAGCGCAAAGGCCATATAAGGGGTGTCCCTGAATGGGGAGAGGGCCTTCACAGGCAATTCGCCGGGTTCTAACTGCGGCTGTACGGCTTTTACGGGTTTCAGCATGAGCCTGAAAAACAGGGCGGCGGCAATACAGGTGATGCCATCAGCGATAAAAAGCCATTTGTAACCTATGCTGTGGGCAAGCAGTCCGCCGATGGCAGGACCTATTGAAAAACCGATGTTGACAGCTAATCGAAGCAGAGAAATAGATCGCGTGCGCGTTTCGGGGGTACTGTAGGAAGCTACCGAACTGGTATTTGCGGGTCGGAACGCCTCACCGATGAGCCCCAGGAAAAAAATGGTGGTACAAACGGCCGAAAAGCTGTGCATGAATTGAAGCAGGAGAAACATAAATCCTGCTGAAAACAGCGACCAGAACATTACCGGGTAGAACCCGTAGCGATCTGACAGGCGGCCTCCCGCGAGCGTACCTAAGACGGAGCCCAGGCCGAAGCAGGCCAGCACAATTCCGCTTTTCCCTTTGGAGAAACCCAGCTCCTGGGTGAGATAGACCGACATGAAGGGAATGACCATCGTACCTGCCCGATTGATAAAAGTGACGAGCGACAAAAGCCACATGTCTTTGGTCAATCCTCCGAAGGAGCTGCGGTACAGATCAATGGTGCGGAAAAGCATAGGTACAATTTTAGCCCGAGGCAGGCTTTCGGAAAACGCGAAGGATGCGGCGAAAGTTTCCCAAAAACCTTCTACATTTGGAAAAGGGTCGTATCCTTGTAACCAAACAAGATACTGAATATTATCATGAAAATCGCTTTATTAGTCGGATTGGGCAGCTTTACGGGTGGAATCCTGCGCTATATGCTTTCCACGTGGATTCACGCGAAATTTTATTCGGTTTTCCCTTTTGGCACTTTGGTGGTCAACGTGGCGGGTTGTTTTTTAATTGGTTTGGTATTTGGCCTGGCGGAGCGGGGGCAGATTGCGCCTGAGGCACGCCTTGTTGTCGCCACCGGTATTTTGGGCGGTTTCACCACGTTTTCCGCTTTTTCGAACGAAACCCTGGGGTTGTTGCGGGAGGGTGCGTATGGCATGGCTTTGGGGTATGTGGCGGCGTCAGTGGTGTTGGGGGTACTCGGCACGTGGTTGGGGTATGAGGTGGTGCGGTAGGGTGAAGAACGGCCCATTCATTAGACAAAAACGCCTAATTTTTTTATTCATCATTTTTACCTTGTTCCCCGGTCAAAATTCGGCACTTGCATTGCTCTGTGAAAAGCTGAAATGGATTACAGGCAACAGTTTCGGCGTGAACATCCGGTAATGCTCCCGAATAATTAAACCAGGGCAATTACCAGGCAGGCGTTTTTTAAAGCAACAAGGCAAATGCAGCACAAAAGTTGTTAAATTTGCGCTTAGGTGAAAGGAGCATGCTAGTTATCGGGGTTTGCACCCGCCGTCCTTCTTCGTTAGCCCATTGGATAACGGCTGAAAGCGTGGTTACCGGTAACCGTATTTCTAAAGGCGTCAACCCTCAAACCGTATGGCATCAATCAGCAGGGAGTTTGTGCAGGTTAAAAAAACTGAAGGTTTTCCGAACTTTTTAATGTCACTCTTATGAGGATAGATGAAATCAGAATAAAAAATTTTAAAGGATTTCCGGAAGAAATTTTTCTGCTGAATCCTCATTTTACCGTATTCATTGGCGACAATGCCAAAGGCAAGACCTCTGTGTTAGACGCACTGGCTGTTGCGGCAGGCAGTTTTTTAAGAGGCATTGACGCCGCAAAGCTGGAATCCCGCAGTATTGACAAAAGTGAAATTCGTGTAGTGACCAAAGATGGACAACCACTGCCACAATTGCCGGTGGAAATTCATGCCATCGGAAGCATCAATGGGCAAAAAATTGAGGGTGGATGGATGAGAACTGTTGAAAAAATTTCTAAAAAGACTACCACCACCTATGTCAAAGCCAGAAATATCGAAAAAATAGCAGAAGCAATGCTGCAGCAAAGTCGCTCTGGAGACGATGTTATTTTTCCGGTAATTGCCTATCATGGTACGGGCAGATTATGGGCCGAACATGAAGAAAAGAAAACCGAATACAAGAAATCCGGAGAAGGTGTTTCACAGGCTTATATCAATTGCCTTTCCGCGAAGTCTTCCAGCAAAGAATTCCTTTCGTGGTACAAAACCTATGAGGATGAAATCCGAAAATTCGACCAGGATAGAGACAAACTTTTGCTGAGGACTTTCAACAACACCATTATTTCTATGATTCCTGACCAACATTGGCAGGACATGGCCTACAGTTTTGCAGCTGAAGACCTCACAGGCATCTTTGTTACGCCACAGGGAAAAAGAGAAAAGCTTCAATTCAGGCAACTCAGTGACGGCTACAGAAACATTATCGGCATGGTTGCTGATATCGCCTATCGGTGCATCAAACTCAATCCTCATCTGGGTGAATATGCTGTCAGGAAAACGCCCGGCCTTGTTTTGATTGATGAACTGGATCTGCATCTTCATCCCAACTGGCAACGGAGGATTGTGGAAGACCTAAAGATGACCTTCCCCAACATTCAATTTGTGGCCACCACACATTCGCCATTTATTGTGCAATCACTCAAGAGTGATGAAATCTGGAACCTGGATAAATTAATGGATGTTGACCCCGATGAATTAAAAATTGATACGATTGCCACAGAAATTATGGGGGTTTCAAGTCCTTACGCTGCATCCAACGAAGTATTGTT